>CAYSLJ010000147.1:0-16839 GCA_964431735.1 uncultured Synergistia bacterium
ATCACGCGTCACGCATCACGCATCACGCGTCACGCATCACGCATCACGCGTCACGAACCTTAAATACTCTTCTGCATTTTCTCCTGCCATATCTATTATACCTTTTTTCTTTCCTGTTACTGGAACAATAATTTTCACTCTGCTGCCTTTTTTCTCAGAAAGCCATTTTTCCAGGATAAATATTTCAGATATTTCTTTCTCTATATATATTTTCGATGGGATATTATAGTTTCTCATATAAAAGTGTTTCAAAAAAGATGAAAGGAATTCTTCGTGAGTATTATGGTGCATGTTTAACAGAAAACGTTCTTCTCTGAGAATAGATCCTTCCCGGAGCAGGTAAATTTCAACGGCTCCTTTTGTATCTCCTGTTGCAGTGCCTATAAAATCTCCTTCCTCTTTCCGTGACGGAAAGACTATTTTCTGTTTTTCCGAATAGGTTTTCAGAGCAAAATACTGATCCCTGATTACAGACGCCCTTTCAAATTGAAGTTTTTCAGCACAGGTTTTTATGTTTTTTTTGAGTTTCTTTAAAAGCCCTGTATGTTTTCCTTCAAGAAACCGGCATGCGTCAGATACTATATTACTGTAATCATGAACATCTATTTCTCCGATACAGGGCCCTGTACATCTTTTTATATAATAATTCATACATGGCCTTCCTGACCTTTTTACCTCTCCCTGACAGTTTCTGAGAGGAAAGAGAGTGATGAATAATTTGAAGTAATTTTTTATGCCTTTCGTGTAGGGGCCGTAATATCTTGCTTTCTTATCTGTCACTTTAGTCGTAATCTTTACGGAAGGAAATATTTCATCTGTACATATTTTTATATAGGGATAACCGTTTCCGTCTTTAAACTGTACGTTATATCGCGGCAGATATTCTTTTATGAGATTACATTCCAGAATGAGGGCTTCCGTCTCGGAAGACGTAAGAATATAGTCCAGATTATGTATACTGGAAACAAGTTTTTTTATCTTTTTATTTTTTAAAGACGAAGGCTGAAAATAGGATGAGACCCTGTGTTTTAAATTATTTGATTTACCTATATAAATAATCTTCCCTTTCTCATTTTTAAACAGGTATATGCCATGAGAAGAGGGAAGATTTTTTATTTTTTTCTGTAATTCCTGCATGTCCTTCATATTACGGCCATCATCATTTTCTCCCCTTCTCCCCGCGGGAGAAGGGGCCGAGGGATGAGGGGCTGTAAACATGTCAGAACCTTATTGTAGTGCTGCAGTAAGGACATTCGTCGCTGGTCATGCCCTTGAGCAGAGGTTTGTCATAAACGGCACCACAGCCGGGACATCTTATTTCTCCCGGAGCCATCCTTTCTACCTGCTGAACCGGAGGCGAAGCATCTGCCTGAACTGGAGGCGGAGCAGCAGGTGCTACAGGGGGAACTGTTCCTGCCGATGTACCGGCACCGGCAGAACCTGAGCCAATCCTTTCAGTATCTATATGTCCCTCTACTATTCTGCGGATAAGTTCTTTTATCATAGTAGAATCTTTGTCCAGTTTAAAAAGCATATCACCTGCCCGATCTCTGAAAGAGACATCCAGTAATTCTGCCTTGAAAAGCCATCCCTGTTCCGTATCTTTTATACTGGCAAGTGAGCCTATGGGCTTATCTATGATGATCTTCTGCACATGCTCTTTTTTGGTGAAAAATATAAGGGTCCTGCTCACGACAATATCTTCGTTCTGTTCGAAGAGAAATCGGTTACTCGTTAAAAATATTGTTCCTTTAGGTCCCTGTTTCTTTCTGTCTTCCAGGTGCTGTCCTTTACAGGCAAATATGAGTTCTTCTCCCTGGTGTAATTTAACACTGGATTTCGCCAGTTCATTAAAAGCCCATTCTATTTCATCCAGTTCTTTTTTGATTTTTTCAATGCCCTGTTCTATATCTTTATAGAGGGCTTCAACTCTGTCTTCTTCTGCATCTACATATCGGCTGAAATTGTTTACTGTCTGCTCTACATAACTGTATCTGCTTTCTGCATCTCTGTAATCCCTGTCGAAGAGATCCCTGAGATCCCTTATTTCTCTCTCCACGTCATCATATTTATATCTCAATTCCCTTGAAATAGAATTTAACTGTTCTTCTACATTTCTTTTTCTTTCTGCCCATCGTTCTTTAAAATCCTGGAGCTGTTTCTCTGAAACTGCACCATATACATATCCCTTGCTTCTTAGATTTCTGAATTTTGCTGCAAGAGCATCCAGGGTTGTATTGATTGAAGAAATTTCCTGGCTTAATTCTCTTATTGTTTCACTCTGGATACGGGAAGCCTGACTTGTTAGATCTGAAATTTTGCGTGACAGCTGATCTCTTTCTTCTGAACTCATATGTATTTAACCGTCCTGTTTGAACGGTCATGCCTCCTTTTCTTTTATTTAGCTTTTTCGACTGTGTCATGAATTTTATGTAAACCTCTTAAGTTTACATAAAATATCTTACACTCTTTATTTTTTTCTGTACTCTTAAATTATAACGACGTCATAGATAAAATGCAATATTAAAAAAATGTAATATAGAGGTGTAGATTATCTAAATAATTTAAAACTATAATAATTTTCATTTTTAATGTTGTAAAATAAAGCTTTAGATGAAATTATGTACAAACAGTTTATCTAATTATTCTTTTTCAGACTGCACATTTTTTATTCTCCATTCCCCCTCTTCTCTGATAATCTCTATTGTACCGCTGTAGAAGCCGCTTTCTGTTTTCCCTGTTTTGGGATTTTTATCTTCAGTATAATATCTTATTTTTGCCTTTGCTGTTTTATCAGATTCGTCTAGAATTTCCGCACGGTCAAGTTTAATAGTAATATTGTCTTTCCAGTATTTACAGTAATCTTCGCAGGTATTTTTTTCTTTCCAGTCGCTGGATTTGAAATCATAGGCTTTTTTGAAATCTTTTTTCTCCAGGGCACTGTAGTTTTCAGTTATAAAGTCCATAAGTTCTCCTGAAGAAACAGGAGTTTCTTCTGAAGGAGACGGGGAAGACATCGGGACAGGTGTGCCGGTCGGTGAAACCATTGTAACTATTTCTCTCAGTATAATCTCTTTATTGTTTCTGCAGGCAGGAAAATGGCCTTCTCCTACTTCTCCTGTATTTATATGGGCATTTTCACCTCCGCACTTTAACAGGAAATCATTGTCTGATTTTTCATAGATATAAGGCAGACTGCAGGCAGGACAGGCAGGTATATATTTCATATAAACATTGTCCGTCCCTTTTGTAAGATAATCCAGGGAAGGGGGATATTGATTTTTATTATCGTCAGCATATATATTAATAGCAGTGGCTATTTTTTTTAGATTGTTTTTACATATGGACAGTTCGCTCAATCCTTCCTGTACAGGTGTTAAAGCAGGTGTGGCAGTCGGTTCTGCTGCTATGTAGGAAAGGTAATCTCCTTTGAGTATTATGCCATGTTGAAGTACATATACGGGATAATGTCCTTCATCTACCTTCCCTGTTTTTATATGAGCATTCTGGCCTCCGCATTTAAGTATAAAAATATTCCCTGTTTTTTGATATATATAAGGTTCTCCGCATGCAGGACATAGAGGGGGAACAGGTAATTTCTCTTCTTCCAGATATTTATTGCAATAGGCCAGGGAAGGAGGATAAATGCCGTTAGACTCTATAGCATAGGCGGCAAGAGCTGTAGCAATACTCTTCATGTTCAGTTCACATGCCGATAGTTGTTTTTCACTTCTCCCTCCAAAAAAAATCTTCAGCAAAATGATAATTATTATAATTCCCGTTAAAGCAATGGCTATTATTTTTTTGTGACCTTTTAATTCAAAGCCTGAAAAAGGCCCTTTTTTCTGAAAAACATGAGTTCCACATTTATGGCAGAATTTTTTCCCTGGCAGAAGTTCTACACCGCATGAAGGACATTCGGTAATATTTATATTCTCTCCGCATTCGGGACAGAATTCTGCCTGTTCAATGATTTCTTTATTACAAAACGGACATGTCATAGGTATGTTACTCTTTTCTTTATATTCTTAACGTGTGGATCGTAACGCGTAACGCGTGACGGGTGGTTTCGTGATGCGTGATGCGTAATGCGCCTTTTCACCGGATAATGGGCGCCCACAGGGGGGCGCCCCTACGATTCACTTTTCACTTTTCACTTTTCACCACTTACCATTACAACTTTAGAATCATCTATTTTCCAGCTTTCTTTTTCTAGAATCACATGATATATTCCTTTATATTTTCCGGTAAAAATTTTGCCGTCTTCTGTCAGATCGGAAGAAGTAATTATTACTTCTATAACGGTTTTGTTTTTATCTTTTTCCCTGTTTAAAACTTTAATACTTTCGATTTTTATGGATTTGTTATTTTCCCAGTTACGGCAGAATTCCCGGTAACTTACTATGGATTTTACTCTTTCGCTTCTTAAATTATAAGCTTCCTGAAATTTTTTTTTTGAAATAGCATCGAAATTTTTATTTATTACTTCAATTTGAGGATTCGCCGAAATTTTTTTTGCTGGAGATAAATATTTTAGTGACATTTCCTTTCCTGCAAAGTCAAGTATTTTTACCCGGTCTTTACCGTCAGGATTTATAGCATAGATTTCCCATTTGCTTTTTATGCCGAAGATTCTTTTCCATCCGCTGTCTCTGTAACAGGAAAATATTATTTTTTTTCCGTCATGTGACCAGTGAGGATAATTTTCTTTTTCTTTACTGTGTGTAACTGCAGACAGTCCGGTACCGTCTGCATTTATCATATAAATATCATAATTATCATCTTTGTTTGATATAAAGATTATCCTGGAAGAATCGGGAGACCATGACGGAGAAAAATCATCATAATTATTATTTGTAAGTCTTTCAGGACTGTCACCATTCGATTTCATTATATATATTTCCCTTGTGACTACAGAGAATGAGTCCTTTTTTCCGTCTCTTTTGGACTCAAAAGCTATATATTTACCGTCAGGTGACCAGGACGGCCCATAATCTCCCCCTTTGTTTCTGGTCAGATTAACAGGCCTTGTACCATCGGATTTAATGGTAAATATCTCATAATTATCTTCATAAAAAGACTGGAAGGTTATTTTGCTACCGTCAGGAGACCATGAGGGATTGGTCGCATCGAGTGAGTCTTTAGTAAGTCTGACAGGATTACTTCCGTCATCATTCATAATATATATTTTGTAAAATTTATTTCTGTTACTGGCAAAAGCAATTTTGTTATCTGCAGAAGACCAGCAGGGATTTGTATTCCATGAAGAGCTTTTTGTCAGATTTTTAAGTTCCGTGCCGTCAGGATTAATGGAAAATATATTGTATGTTTTCCCTTTATTATTTCCTTCCTGAACAAAACATATTCTGCAGTTTGTCAGAGTTTTTAAAGCTTCTTCCTTTAAAAATTTTGTATGATACATGTTATAGATGTATCTTATAGAGAGAACACTTAATATGATAAAAAGTATGAAACCTGCCAGTAAGCCAGTTGATATATAAAAAGCCTTTTTTATGTTTCTGTAAAAGGAAGTTTTCTGTACAGGCTTTTGAGGTTCCGGTGCTACAGGAGGAGATATATCCACTATTTTTGTTTTCCATTTATCATTTGCTTTTTTTTCTTCTTCTTTCTTTTCTTCTTTTTTTTCTTCCTCTTTTTTTTCTTTTTCCATTTCTTCTGTTTCCGTAATTTCGAAAGAAATGGGGATATATGAATTACCTCCTGAAGAAAATACGACTATATTATCACGGTAATGTTCACCTGTTTCAAGTAATGATGTGTCTACGGTTATTTCTACTGTTACATCACCGGTGAAATTTTTCATATTTGCCGTAAGTCCCGGGAAAGAATCGGGAAGGAAAATTTCACCTTTAAGGCTCCCTTTTCCGGTATTAATAAGTTTTAATTCGATAGTTTTTTTTGTGCCGTACCGGACTGAACCGAGTTTCAACGAACCTGGTCTTACAGAGATAACAGGAGCCAGTTTCTTCAGTACTTCTGTCATTTCTTCTGCAGAAGCATATCTTTTATCCTGATCTATCTGAAGAGCTTTTAATACGATTTCCTCTAATTCAGGATAAACAGCACTGTTTAAACTTTTTACAGGAGGAAAGACAAAAAGATTCTGACTTTCTCTGGGATCTCTTGAGGTGAGCAGATAATGGAGAGTTGCTCCCAGGCTGTATATATCGGACCTTATATCTGTCTGGCTCGTACCGTACTGTTCCGGTGCTGCAAATCCATGGGTTCCGAAAGGCATGGTATCCTTAATAGCCTCTTCTTTAAAAACCCTGGCAATACCGAAATCAATTAATTTTATATCTCCGTTCGGCGTAATTAAAATATTTGAAGGTTTTAAATCTCTGTATATTATGGGTGGTTTCAGACTGTGAAGATATGTCAGTATTTCAGATAGTTTTATACCATATTCTATTACCTGTTCCTGAACTATATCTTTCAGAGCAATACTTTGCTGGAAATGTTCCAGACTTTTCCCTTCAATATATTCCAGGACAAGGTAATATGCATCGTATTCCTGGAAAAAATCTTTTGTTTTTACAATACGGGGATGCTCCAGTCTTATAAGGGTTTCTCTCTCTTTTGTAAGGGCTATGATAAAATCTTCTCTGGTTTTTGCTATGGCAGAATAAGCCTCTTTTATGGCATATTTTTGAGGAGAACCTGTATCTTCTGCCAGATATATAGCCCCCATGCCTCCTGCCGTCATGTAATTTACCCTGTATTTTCCTTTAAGAACAGTGCCGGAAGGGAGAACCATAAGAGGGTTACCGAGAATATCTGTTTTACCGTCAGGAGCCATCTGTCTTTTTATCGGATTGGTACAGGATGTAATCTGGTTTCCTGTAAAATTAAAACCGCAATCTATACAGTATATTTCGTTATTATTGTTATCAGTATGGCATTCAGGGCATATCTTTGCCATAATCTTATCCCCCGGTATAATACTGGCTATGAATAATTACTGAGTTAAGCATAAATAAGACATATATGCTCTCGTGGCGCGTAAAGCGTAACAGGATGAAAACGTTTATTATATGCTGCTCTCAGGTCATAAATCTCAGTCATCTGAGATAAAGTTCTATTTTACGATTTACGTTCTTATTATATAGAATAAAAAAAAATGTGTCTACTCAGAATTTATATATTATAGTGAATTTCAGAATAACAACAATGACCGGTTCTGTCACAAAGAAACATGAGAATTTGTTCCTCCCATAACACGTTACGATTCTCATATGAATCAACAGGCAATTCTCGTGCCATTAATCACGAGTTACTTGAACTTTACCAAGTATCGTAACAGGCAAATTGGTACCCAAAAAATATGGAACACACTCCTGTCCCTGTCCGGGCTCTGGAGGAAAAGATATGCCGTATTAAAAGAGAGTTGTAAATGATATAGACGCAAAATATTAAACGTCTAAAAAACCAGTTTGTCACGCAACAGGATCATATATTTTCCGGAAGAGTACGGACAGGGACAGATTTTAATATGGGGACTAACTTATTTGGAGCGGTAATAAGGAACTGTCTGAAAATAATTACATCATAGTTATAATTTATATCGTGATGTGTAAAGCGTAACGCGTGATGCGAGGGTACTTATTGTTTCAACAATTTGCCGGAGTTATTTTTCTTAAAGTCCTTAATGAAATTGCCCGCCGGAAGGGGGGACAGTAAATATTAGTTTTCGGATAGGCTCTAAAGTTTATAACACCATAAAGGATAATATTTCCGGCAGGAGAATTTATAAGTGGACAGCATTAAATTTAAGAATTACAACTGTTTTTATATAGGATTTATGATAAAATCATAATGTGTGATAAATCTTCCGGGCTTATTCGTGACTACAAGGTCACGGCAGGTTTTATAAATATAAGGGTGTTTTATGATTTTACATATCAAATATATATTATTTATAATAGTTTTAGCTTTTACTATTTATTTCGGTGTATTACAGAACGGTTTTGTATGGGACGATCGTATTGAAATACTGAATAATGATTTGATTAAAGACCTGTCTTTAAATAGAATAATAGATGCCTTTGTACCGGGAAAAACTTCTAATGCTGTTTATACGCCATTAGGGGAGATATTTCATAAAATATATTATTATCTCTGGGAAACAGATCCTTTCTGGTATCATCTGATTATTCTCATCTATTTTATATTAAATCTGATATTAATTTATTTTATTGTCTTTCAGCTCTTTCATAAAGAAAATCTTGCTTTTCTGACAGCTCTTTTTTTTCTGGCTCATCCTTTACATGTTGAAGTCGTTGCCTGGATAGGGTGCGGAACTTACGCTCTTGCCAGTGTGTTTCTTTTCCTGTCCTTTTATCTCTTCATAATATTTACTGAAAAGAAATATTCTATTGTCTTTGTACTATCCATTCTGTTTTATATTTTCTCTTTATTAACACATCATTACCCTGTAGTATTTCCATTGCTGCTATTACTGTATCTCTACTGTTTTTCTAAAAATACATTTAAATCTTATATTATTCTCCTTTTTCCTTACTGTATATTAACATTGATTGATGTATATTTAAGTCTTAACGTAGGTTATGAAGGAGGCCGTGTGGGATATAATTACCATCATACACCATTAATTCAGATATTTAATATTCTGGGTAAATATGTATTTAATATATTTATTCCTGTCGAACTCAGTCCGAAATATGTTTATCCTCTTTCGAATTTTTATTCCCTTATCTTCATTTCATTCTTTATACTCATATCCTTGCTTATTTATATTACTAAATCAAAGTATTATTTTTTTTGCTGGGCCTGGTTTTTCATATGCCTCATTCCTTTCTCTCATATTATACCTCTGGCATGGAAGATGGCCGATAGATATCTTTTTTTTGCTTCTCTTGGTTTCTGCCTTTTCCTGGCTCTTATATTTGAGAAAATATTGAATAAAAGAATAATACAGGTAATAATAATGTTACTTGCCCTCTTTTATTCTGTAATTACAGTTAATATGACAGCAATATGGAAAGATGAGCTTTCTCTCTGGAAGTATACTGAAAAAAAAGCCCCGGAAAGTACATTTGTCATCAAGAATCTTGCCTTAAGTTATCTGGACGCAGGTCTCCTGGATGATTCCCTGTTTTATTTCAAAAAACTGGATGATAAATGTTTATCCGGACAGATGGCCATCGATTATGAGGTTTATTCCTATACAGGGCTGATTGAATTTCGTAAAGCTAATTATGAGGAAGCCATAAAGAATTATACGACAGCCATTCGTATTAATCCCGATTCGTCTGAATTATACAGATCTCTTGCTGTTGTTTATTACACTAAAGGTGATGTCAGACTATGTGTAAAAAATTACATGATTGCCAGATCCTTTAATAGAAGAACCTTTAAGCTGTTTCCATCGTCTCTGGGGTTGTTATATCATGATATGGGACATCCGGGAATGGCAATTATATATTATAAACATGCACTCATGGTGAATTCCGATGATGAAGATATCAGAAATCTTCTCTACATTGCTTATCTTGAAAAATTTCTTTTTACGAAAGGAGAATATACTTCTGAAAACCTGGCAACTGTTATGAAAAAAACAAATGATATGAATGAAATAGCATTGCAATACCTGTCAGCAGGTGATTTGGACAGAGGGGAAGCAACAATGAAAAATACATTGTTATTAAATCCTTTTTCCTTTGAAGCAAGCTATAATCTCGGACTCATGTACTATAATAAGGGAAATTTTAAGGAAAGCATCTGTTATTTCAGAAAAGCTGTAAATATATATCCTGCCAGTAAAGAAGCCAGCCGTTATATAACCGAATTGTCCGGAAAAATTAAGGAATGACAATTATATTAAATTGTGACGCGTTACGAGAGGAAAGAGATAATTAATAAAATTTTATTTGTAAAAGGCAATCCACTCTTCTGACAGAAGAGTTCTTTATTTTCATGGTCTGCCTGTTATGATTCTTATTATGATACGGAATATCATAACAATAATTCTGAAGAATAATATAAGTAATTTAATCATATAACTCCTTTCTGTTTCTTAAACAGGTCTGGAGTTTTTTCAATTCCAGACCTTAAATATTTTATATATCCTGGTCTCCCCAGGTGGCGCCTCCGTCGGTGGTGTGTATAACAGTATTTTTCTGGCCTACGACCCATCCGTTTTTTTCATCGACAAAATGGACACTGTAAAGAGAAAACATCATAACACCGGAATCTTCTTCTTTCCAGGTAGTTCCGCCGTTTGTCGTATGAAGAACTTTACCTCCTGCTCCTGCTACCCATCCGTTGTTTAAATCCACAAAATATATGCAGTTAAGCCCTCTTGATACATCACTGTTCTGTTCTACCCATATTTCTCCTCCGTTTGCCGTATATAATATACAGCCGAAATCACCTGCAGCCCAGCCGTTCTTTTCATCTACAAAGTAAATACTGCATAAATGTTTGCCTACAGGGCTTTTCTGGCGTTTCCACGTAGCGCCTCCGTCTGATGTATGAAGGATAATACCGTTACTTCCTGCAACCCATCCCTGTTTTTCGTCTATGAAATGGATTCTTTGAAGGCGCTCTGTTTCGCCGCTCTGCTGCGGAACCCACGAAACACCTCCGTCAGTACTGTGTAGAATTACTCCGTGATCACCTGTGAGCCAGCCGTTTTTAGCATCTAAAAAATATATACTGTTCAGGTGTTCTTTTGTTCCTGTAGCCTGAACGGCCCATGAAGTCCCTCCGTCTGCAGTGTGTACAACCACTCCGTTTTCAGCGGCAATCCAGCCGTTTTTATCATCTACGAAGCATAAATCCAGCAAATCTTCTCCCGATGCAGTGGTCTGATTGCTCCATGAAGTGCCTCCGTCTGCAGTATGGAAGATCTTTCCGTTGTCTCCTACAATCCAGCCGTTTTTAAGATCTGAGAAATATACTCCTTCAAGATCGACGGCGAAACTTACAGTTGAGAGGGCTATGAATAAAGAGAGACAGATAAGAGAAATACTTAAAATTTTTGACATATTATAACCATCCTTTCTTTAATTGTAATTACTGAGGTAAGCATAAAATATATTCTTTCGTGACGCGTAACGCGTGACGCGTGACGGGAGGAAAACCTTTCTGACATGCTTATGCTCAGGTCAATAAATTATAATTCTTTTTTTTTAAAAAAAAACCTGTGAAAATTAAAGTGATTTTATATAGAATTTACTTGAGGTAAGCATAAAATATATGCACTCGTGACGCGTAACGCGTTACGCGTGACGGGAGGAAAACCTTTGTGACATGCTTATGTTCAGGTCGGTAAGTGAGCAGTGAGTGGAACAGGACATTTTCACTACCTGTTCACAAAACTGTGCCGCCTCATTAGCCTGCCATTACAAAACCTGTACCATTACCCATTTTTACCTCATCTGTCAGATGTTCCGCTATTTTTCTTACGAGTTTTTTAAAGTTTACTGTTCTGTTAAACTCTCTTTCTGCTCCCAGTGCTTTGCCGTAATTAAATTTATAATCGATAAAAAACTCTCTTTCTCCTTTACGGGAAAATATTTCCATTATGTAATAGGTAATCAAATTATCATCAGTGGTGCGGTTGTCAAATCGTTTTCCTGCATATCTCGCCAGTTTCATGCAGCTATCCCTTGAAGCCATATTGACAGGGCTTATTTCATCTTCGTCTTCATATACATCTATATGATAACAGTTTAATTCTTTTATATCACTCCAGGATAACCTGACCGGCGGGCCCTGTGTTTTTTCAATATCCATATGAGTTTCTGCAAAGTTAATACTTCTTACCGGCGGGCCGGAAAAGAGAAAATTTTCAGGTAAATCCGGTATGCCGGAGGTATAAGATTTTTCCTTTATGACACCGCTTCCGCAGTTTGTGCAGAAATTTTCATGTTCTTTAAGACCTGCGCCGCATTTGCTGCATTTAAGCTCTACTTTCATATCTTTCAGACTCTCGCCGCAGTAAAAACATGATTTTTTATCAGTCCTTACGGGTCTGTTACATTTCGGGCATGGAATTGTATTCATAATATGTCCCTCCTGTTATTGAATTTTTTTGTCCAGTTCTTTAAAGATATGCTTTCCGCTTTTAAGAAATTTTTCTCTTCCTTTATCGATATACATGAGACCTTCGAGTAACATGAGGCAATTATCTTCATAACCCTGAAAAAGCTCTATGCCATGTCTGTATAATTTATATGCACCGTAAACAGATTTTTTTTTCTTTCTGCTGATTTCAGTTGATCGTAAAATATTTCGGTATGAATTTTCAAGGCACTCTTTAAAATGATTTACCATGGCAGTAAATCTATGTCGTCTATAACGGCCTTTTCTTACTCCCCAGGCAGAAGCGGCAAGAAGATAGAAATTCATTTGCGTAACCCGTCACGCGTGACGCGTCACGCGTCACGCATCACGCGTTACTTATATTCCTCTCACAATTTTTCTATAATGGCATCTGTCATTTCTTTTGTATTTGCCGCACCACGGGCAAATACATCGGGGCCGCCTTTAAATCTCATCATGTCATAGGTTCTGACTTTACCTTCTCTGATTACTTCCGATACGGCATGTCTTATCGTGCTGGCTTTTTCCGTTTCTTCCAGATAATCAAGCATCATACAGGCTGATAATATCATTGCTATGGGGTTTACTATGGGCGGATCGAGCTTTTCATATTTCGGAGCAGAGCCGTGAGTGGGTTCGAATACTGCAATATCTTTGCCGATATTTGCGCTGCAGGCAAACCCGAGGCCTCCTGCGAGTCCTGCGAAACCGTCGCTTACAATATCTCCGAACATATTGCCTGCCACGATTACTCCGTAATCTTCCGGGTTTTTCGTAAGCCACATCATCATGGCATCAATATTTACATCCCATACAGATATGCCGGGATAATCTTTTGCGATTTTTTTTGCTTCCGAAAGCATCATACCTGAAGTTTCTCTTATTACATTCGGTTTTTCGCAGACACTTACACTCTTATAGCCGTATTTTTTTGCATGTTCGAAAGCGGCGGTAATAATTCTTCTGCATGCCTGTCTTGTAAATATGCGGCATGATACGGCCAGATCTTCTCTCGGAACATCTTTAAAGGCTTTCATCTTCGGATGGGCATTCAGTCCGTCCATAACCCTGTCCGAAGGATTTGTCCATTCTACTCCTGAATAAAGACCTTCAGTATTCTGTCTGAATATTACTACATCCACCTGAGGTTCCGTAAATCCGTTTCCGTCTTTTTTGATGAAATTTAAGGGATTTCCCGGGAAAGCTTTACATGGTCTTATACATATGTCCAGATTGAAATGCTGTCTCATTGTTACTATAGGGCTGTAATAGACGTACCCTTTATCCTGAAGTTCCGGTTTCAATTCGGCCTGTGCTTTGTCTTTTGGTTTGCTGGTTATGGCGCCGAACAGACCTATTCTGTGTTTTGCCAGCAATTCTTTTGTTTCTTCAGGGAAGGCATTGCCCTGGCTGCACCAGCAGTCCCATCCTATATCTCCATGTACGTAATCTGCTTTAAATCCTGCTTTTTCCAGCACTCTTATTGCTTCAGGCAATACGACTTTCCCTATGCCGTCACCGGGCATTGTTACTACTGTTCTCATACTGATGTACCTCCTAATTGTTGGTTCTCTGTTGAGTGAATTCTTTATAGATTTTTGGATACCGCTTATAATTATATAAGATATATGAAGTGAATTCAATCGGTATTTTTTTAGTGAGAAGTGAAAAGTGAGAAGTGAGCGGTGAAACCACACGTCACGCGTCACGCGTTACGATTATAAAGTGAAAATTGAGTGGCAGGGGCGAACACAATGAGTCGCCCCTTACCCTGTGGAAAGACACATCACCCATCACCCATAACGTTATTGCGGTGCAAATATCTGTATGCGGTTGGTTGCTGAATCTAACACAAAGACATTCCCTGAAGAGTCCACTGCTATGCCCTGAGGTTGATTAAATTGCCCGTTACCTGTTCCGGGCGAACCCCACTGTGTAATATAGGTACCGTTCGTGTCAAATTTCTGTATGCGTTTGGTTGCTGAATCTAACACAAAGACATTTCCTGAAGAGTCCACTGCTATGCCATGAGGTTGATTAAATTGCCCGTTACCTGTTCCGAGCGACCCCCACTGTGTAATATAGGTACCGTTCGTGTCAAATTTCTGTATGCGGTAGTTATTTGTATCTGCCACAAAGACATTTCCTGAAGAGTCTACTGCTATGCCGGAAAGGCCCCTAAATTGCCCGTTACCTGTTCCGTGCGACCCCCACTGTGTAATATAGGTACCGTTCGTGTCAAATTTCTGTATGCGGTAGTTATTTGTATCTGTTACAAAGACATTTCCTGAAGAGTCTACTGCTATGGCGGAAGATGCGTAAACTGTCCATTTTGTAATATGGGTACCGTTCGTGTCAAATTTCTGTATGCGGTAGTTTAATGTATCTGCCACGAAGACATTTCCTGAAGAGTCTACTGCTATGGCGAAAGGGAATTTAAATTGCCCGTTACCTATTCCGTATGAACCCCACTTTGTAATAAAATTACCGAGGAAATCAAATTTCTGTATGCGGTAGTTATTTGTATCTGTTACAAAGACATTTCCTGAAGAGTCCACTGCTATGCCGGAAGGGAAATTAAATTGCCCGTTCCCGGCTTCTGTGCCGTCCCACTGTGTAATATAGGTACCGTTCGTGTCAAATTTCTGTATGCGGTTGTTTCCTGAATCTGCCACAAAAACATTCCCTGAAGAATCTACTGCTATGCCGTTAGGGTTAATAAATTGCCCGTTACCTGTTCCGTATGAACCCCACTGTGCAAGATATCCGCCGTTTGAGTTAAATTTCTGTATGCAGTTATTTGTATATGCCACAAAAACATTTCCTGAAGAGTCCACTGCTATGCTGAAAGATTCATAAACTGTCCACTGTGTAATATAGGTACCGTTCGTGTCAAATTTCTGTATGCGGTAGTTTAATGTATCTACCACAAAGACATTTCCTGAAGAGTCCACTGCTATGCCGGAAGGGCAATCAAATTGCCCGTTACCTGTTCCGCGCGAACCCCACTGTGCAAGATAGGTACCGTTCGTGTCAAATTTCTGTATGCGGTTGTTTCCTGAATCTGCCACAAAAACATTCCCTGAAGAGTCCACTGCTATGCCGGAAGGGTAATCAAATTGCCCGTTACCTGTTCCGAGCGAACCCCACTGTGCAAGATAGGTACCGTTCGTGTCAAATTTCTGTATGCGGTTGTTTCCTGAATCTGCCACAAAAACATTCCCTGAAGAGTCCACTGCTATGCCGGAAGGGTAATTAAATTGGCCGAATTTTGACAGATAGGTGCCGCTTGAATTGAACTTCAGTATAGTAGAGTTTGTGTAATCTGAAACAAATACATCTCCTGTTGCACTGTTAACGGCAATCCACCGAGGATTTATAGTTGTCTTGTAAAAAGATCCCCACTTTGTTACAAACCGGTAATCGGTTGTTACAACATGAGCCGAAGCACCGACAATAACCATGCCTGTAAGAGCATCTACAGTATAGGAAAAGGTGCCGGCATGACTGAAGGTGTGCGAGAAACTTCCTCCCGGAGGAATGGACTGGCTGAATCCGCTTCCTGAACCGTCATCCCCGCATGTTATGGTATGAGAGACGGTATCGTTGTTTACCCATAAAAGGGTATCTCCCATACATACTGGGATTGTATTCGGATCGATGGCAGTCGAAGTTACTGATACGCCTAAATTAACGGCATCAGTGTTCAAACCCGGCTGAAGTGTTTTCTTTATTATCCTGTGAGCTATGACTATATCTGAGGAATTCGGATCATTCGTTCCTGAAAGTGTGGCAGTAACCTCGTCTGCAGGAAGGCCTGTGAGAGTGACAGATGTATTTGGGTCTACTATAGACGCATTTGCAGAACCTCCGTTCCAGGTAACTGAAATATCCACCTTTCTCATATAAGGGTGTATTATCTGGCCTGTTACATTATTGTCTTTATGAGGCCATACGATGTTTATCTTAAGTGACGCTTCCCCTGAAGAAGGAACGGAAGGAGTAACTGATGAAGTTCCCCCTCCTCCGCATCCTGTAAGACATAAACATATAATAAGAGCCATTATTGTAATATTTGCTTTTTTTAGTAACATAATTAATTCCTCCTATTGAATTGTCAGATTCCAGTTGACAGTGGGAGTTGCCGTAATGGTAGGAGTTGCAGTCGGAGTTGGAGTGCTTGTAGGAGTTGGAGTGCTTGTAGGAGTTGAAGTGTATGAATTGGTCGGTGTAGGTAAGACGGCAGAAGGAGTTATGGCCGGAGTCGGTGTGAAAGTGACTGAAGGAACAGGTGTAACTGCCGGCGTGAGAGTCGGAGTAAAAGTGATAGAGGGAGCGGGCGTTACGGTAGGGTTTATAACTACCGAATTACTGTTGCTTCCGCATCCTGTTGTAAAGAGAAAAAGGGATATGAAAAGTATAGATGCTGTTTTTTTCATTAATAAATTCCTTCCTGACGGAAAATTAAGGAACTGTCAGGAAATAACTACATCATAGTTACAGTTTATATCGTGACGCGTCACGCGTAACGCGTGACGCGAGGCCAATAATTGTTCTAACAATTTGCCGGAGTTATTTTTCCTGCAGTCCTAAGTTTTATAACAAAAATTGCGTGACGGTTAATTCTATATGTGACGAAATTTTCCTGCATTTAGGGAGAAGTGAGAAGTGAGAAGTGAGTGGTGAAACCACCCGTCACGCGTCACGCGTTACGCGTCACGCGTTACGCGTCACGCGTTACGCGTCACG
>CAYSLJ010000148.1:0-16816 GCA_964431735.1 uncultured Synergistia bacterium
TATTGGTTGTTTATTGTTTTTTTTATTATCCATATATTATATTATACCATATTCTGCAATGGGTATGAAGTTGTTCAGGTGGTTAACCGGTACCATTCTCCTTAAAAGAAAAGACAGGATAATAGCAGATTACGAGGAAGCTCTGAAGAGAGAGAAGAAAAACGCCCCGAATAAACCTCTTTCTGAAGTCTTTGCCGATATAATGGATGGGGAAGACCTTACCATGCCATGCCTTATGTGCAACCGGTAGATTGCATCTTAGTTATGGAAATGTTAAAATTAAAGAAGAATAAAAATGAAATATATTGAACCAGATTATGATTATAGTTAGTTTCATAACAATCCATAAATAATAACTTCGTAATGCGTAAAGCGTAATGCGTGATGCGCAGGGATTAAACCCGTCACGCGTTACGCGTTACGCGTCACGATAACTTAAATTCTAATAAGTTATGAAATACACTATAAAGAAATATTAGATAAGGTCTTGAGCATTTTTTGTTAGGATGGTGAAAAAAAATGTACAAAAATTTCATACATTCAAATCCGGCAATAATGATGGGGAAACCTGTTATTAAAGGAACACGCATTACAGTAGAACTTATCCTGGAAAAACTGGCTGCAGGAGAAACAGTGGATGATATAATTTCTGCTCATCCTCATCTGACTGAAGATGCTGTCAGAGCTGCTCTTTCTTTTGCCGCAGAAGCATTGAGGGCAGATGTTGTTTATCCGTTGACAGAGGTAACAAAATGAATTTTCTTGCCGATGAAAGTGTAGATAGACAAATTGTAGAAAAACTCAGATATAATGGCCATAATGTTCTGTATATAGCAGAAATCGGGCCGGGTATAACAGATGAGGAAGTTCTGAAATTAAGCAATAAAGCAGGTACGCTATTAATTACAGCAGATAAAGATTTTGGAGAACTTATATTTCGCCAGAAGAGATTCAATTCTGGAATAATACTTCTCCGTCTGGCAGGGTTGCAGCCTGATGATAAATCAATAATTGTTTCTGCTGCAGTAGATAAGTATAGTGTGGCTTTCGCTGATGCTTTCAGCGTTATAACCCCCAGGAATGTCCGTGTTCGCCGGAGGATTTCGTGAAAGAAATGTCAAACAGGTCATGCGATTGTTTTTAACATCCAATTTCCAAACAGTGAACCTGTTATTATTTCAGAATTAACGATATATGTCTGTAAAGAATGCGGTCAGGAAGCAATCCCTCTAAAAACAGCACGAATTATAGAAAATGTTTTAAATGAAAAAATAAATCCTTCTGGAAAATTTACGGCTGAATTATATGAGGTCAGTTCTTTATAAGCCTCCCCGATTATTACAACTGGCGTAGCCGTTCCGGCTGTTTCTTCTGTTTCTTCCAGAGGAAATACGAATGGGTTAAATTAGCAGAGGTTCATAACGGACTCTTCACTGAAGCAGTAAAATATGAAAAAGAACACAGTGACGGAAGAATTTATACATGGACCGATACGGAATCTCTTACAGACCTTCTTAAAAGAAAAGACAGGATAATAGCAGATTATGAGGAAGCTCTGAAGAGAGAGAAGAAAAATGCTCCGAATAAACCTCTTTCAGAAGTCTTTGCAGATATAATGGATGGGGAAGATCTTACCATGCCATGCCTTATGTGTAACTGGTAGAAATTTTATTTGAACAGGTTCTTGACAATAGCATAGTTAATGCCATAAAATTATGGCAGGAGGTGTGTCATATGAAAAACATAAAAAAATATAATTTTCATGTACCTTTACCGGAAGATCTTTATCAAAAACTCAGAGAAGAAGCGCTTCGTTCCAATCAACCTGCTACAGAACTTGCCCGCTATGCTATTAATTACTGGCTTGAAATAAGAAATAAACAGGCTATTCATGAAGCTATTGCAAACTATGCTGCTGAATATGGAGGGACAGATATTGATCTGGATAAGGAACTGGAATTTGCTACAATAGAACACCTGCTTGCAGAAGGGAAAGGCTAAAAATGAAACGTGGTGATATTTATCTGGCAGAACTTGTCCCACGGTCTGGTTCCGAACAGAAGGGAAAGAGGCCTGTTATTATTCTTTCTCATGATGGTTTTAATTTAACGCCGGGATGGATGTCTGTTATAGTTATACCTGTTTCTACATCATCAATTCAGGCCAGAAGATGTCCTACTGTGGTAATTTTACCTGCAGGGTCAGGTGGACTTGATAAAGAGAGTGTAGCTTTATGTCATCAAATTACAACGCTGGATAGAGGAAAATTCACTCAATATATTGGTACATTACCTTTAATTTTACTCAGGCAGGTTGAGCAGGGTATAAAAGCTGCAATAGATATTTTATAAATTCCGATGAATTAAGTTTATATCAGGCTGGAACATTTTGCCGAAAATTGCTCTGTGAAGCCTTTGTAAAATCCGGTTAGAAAGTTGACAAAGAATCTGGGCCCCAAAAACGACTTTTCCCTTCAACATCGAAATTGGAAAAGCTGGAGAAAAACATAGCATAAAAATCCTGTTAAAGATTATGATTTCTATTGATTTTTCTTAGAACAATTTGTATACTAAAATTAAGTGGTTAAAATATACTTTACTAAAATGGTTTCAGATTATGTCAATAAATACAATTTATAACGATATTAATTCTGAAAAAATTACCTTTGGGCCTCACTTTATTCAAAGAATGTGGGAGAATGGAATATCAATAGACCAGGTGTTGGATACAATCTTAAATGGTATGGTTAACAAAAAAAGAAAAAGATGAACGATCTGAAGGAAAATTCAATAAATATACAATTTCTAAGGGTAATATTGTAGTTGTAGTAAAAGATTCTTTACCGGCCTTTATTATTACAGCAAACAGGATGTGAAATTTTATGTTATGTCCCAATGGATGTGAGTTACCTATGGAAGAAAAAAAAATGGAAAAGCTGTTTCATTGTAACAGTGAACCTGTTATTATTTCAGAATTAACAATATATATCTGTAAAGAATGCGGACAGGAAGCAATCCCTCTGAGAACAGCAAGAATTATAGAGGATGTTTTAAATGAGAAAGTAAATCCTTCTGGAAAATTCACTGCTGAATTATATGAGGTCAGTTCTTTATAGATGATGTTCCTCTATTACTTTGATTATAAATTATCCCTGCAAACGGCAGAAATGAAACGATACCTGGCATAGTAAAACCTCTTGTAAGATTTGCAATGAACCTTTCGGCCTGTACAAAAAACACGAAGAAATATCTTTCTAAAGAAGCTATTTCCCTGAAAGATGCCATTCTTTCTGCAAAAGAACCTGACAATCTGATATTTATTGAAATACCGAAAGCTCTCGGATTTCCAACGATAGATGACACACTCGGAGAAGAAAAGGTCAAATCCTTTAAAGATAAACTGGTAAAAACCCTTCAGGAATTAAATACAGCCTATGAAAGACTTATTTCTGACTGCCGAAAATACATCTGTGAAGCCTTTAGTATTGAAAGCAGTGAACTCAAAAAAAGACTTCCATTGAGAGCCAGAATCCTTCAGGGTAAATGTGTGGAAAGACATTTGACAAGACTGGTCTTTGCCGCTATGGATGATAATCAGGATGAACATGGCTGGATACAGGGACTCGTCATGGTAATTTCAGACAAACCGGCATCTTCCTGGTCTGATGATGATCTAATGGTTTTTGAAAATAATCTGGGAAATCTTTCCAGGAAATTCATCAATCTGGAGGCTTTACAGAAAAACTATTCTCCGGGAGAAGGTTTTGATGTGAGGAGAATTACCCTGACAAGGCCGGATGGAACAGAAGTAAATCAGATGGTATGGATTGAAGAGAAATGCAGGAAAGAGGCAGATGAAATTATTGAGGAAATTCTTAAGAAAACAGGGGTAAATAAACAGTTGCCACAGACACTTATAGCAGGACTGACTGAAAAAATATTAAAAACCTCTGATTAGATTGCGTTTAAAAATGACAGGTGATTTTACATACAAGGGAAAAAGAAATTTGTTATAGAATATTCAGAGTGAAAAGTGAAAGGTGAAAAGTGAATAAAATAAGACATTACCTGCCATTCACTATTCACTACTCACTATTCACTAATTACAGATTTATATGCATTAACTATAATTTTCAGTAAAGGTGAATTTACCTGTCGTAAAAAAACGCAATCCCTTAATAAATCCGGGAAAATATTTTCTTGTTTTTCATGGTAATTTTGTATATTATATAAATTGTAGGGATATATATTCTATTACAGAAAGAGCGTTTTATTAATGAAAGAAAGCATTTATCTTGAAACCAGTGTTATAAGTTATTATACATCCAGACCAAGCAGGGATATTATTGCTCTTGCCCACCAGGAAATTACAAGAGAGTGGTGGCCGGGAGCTTTAAAAAGATTTGAGGTTTTTATTTCACAGGCTGTAATTGATGAAGCAGGTTCAGGAGATATAGAAGCTGCAAAGAAAAGATTGGAGATTCTTAGTGATTTTCCATGTTTAGAGATAAATGAAAGAGTTGAAGAACTGGCAAAAAAATATATGGAAAGTTTGAATATACCGAAAAAATCATTACGTGATGCCTTTCACCTCGCTATCTCATATACCCATAATATAGATTATCTGGTAACCTGGAATTGTACACATATAGCCAGCGGGGAAATTATCAAGAAATTAACAAAATTAAATCTTTTGCTTGGTGTTCACATTCCTGTTATATGTACTCCGGAAACTTTAATGAAGGAGGTGTGATTATGTGGATAGATCCAATAGTTCAGGAAGTAAGAGAAGCCGGTGAAGAGCTTGCTAAAAAGGCAAATTATGATTTACATACTTTTATAGAAAACTTAAAAGAAAATGAGAAAAAGTTAAATTCAAAGATAGTATCCAGAATAGATCTCAAAACAGTAGAACCTGATGAAACAAAAGCTGCTTAGTGCTGCCAGTGTTAAAAATTATATTTACGGCCAGGAAAGAAAAGTTTTAGACCCTGAGGATAAAGGTAATATTGTAGTTGTTGTAAAAGATTCCTTACCGGCCTTTATTATCACAGCAAACAGGAGGTGAACTTTTATGTTCTTACCAACTGGATGAACTTTTCCGAAAGAATTGTTAATATACCAGCAATAAGAATCGTCCATATCATCTCCCCAGTAATATTCAGTATTACTTCCACCACGACAGGCATATTCCCACTCTGCCTCTGTAGGTAGGCAATAATTTTTTCCTGTATTTTTACTTAACCACATGCAGTATTCTGTTGCATCATTCCAGCTTACGCATTCTACCGGACAATCAGGTTTTGAACTAGAACCCTTATGACGGGGATTATAAATACGATACTCCCTGTTAGTTACTTCATACCTTCCTGTGTAAAAATTATCCAGTGTTACTTTATGAACAGGTTTCTCATCACTGTTTCCATTATTACTGCCCATTTCAAATGTACCACCCTCTATATAGACCATTTCAGGCTCTGAATATAATTTTAAATTACCCATATTTGTCTCTCCTTTTTATTTTCTAAAAATTTTTTTCACTTCTCACCTCAGTAAATATAATCAGGAGTTACGCATTTTGAAAATTAAAAAGAGAAGGATTCAGAATACAGGAGACAGGATTCCGGAGTTTTAGGAATTATTCTGACTCCTGATTCCTGAATTTATTGGAGCTTCATAAAAATTTGCGTAACTCCTGTATAATTATATATATGGCAGAGTAATCCTGTAAAAAACTAAAATTCACATAACCCGGATTTGTTCTATCTTACATTTTAAAATATTCTTCTATTGTTGTAAGACCCTGTAAAAGCAGATTCCTGACCTCCTCACCGGGTGTGACCATTCCGCTCTTTAGAGCACAATCTCTGATTTCATCAGAAGAAGCCTCCTTCAGTATTAAAGAACGAATATCATCATTTACAACCATAATCTCGGAAATTCCACATCTGCCTTTATAACCTGTTCCTTTACATTTATCACAACCTGTGGCCTGATAGAAAATACTGTTATCACCCGGCTTGAAACCGAGTTTTCTCAGGATTTCTTTTTCAGGTGTATAAGCCTTTTTGCAATCAGGACAGACCTGCCTTATGAGCCTTCTGGCAATCACACCTTTTAAGACAGATGATATAAGTATAGGATCTATTCCCATAGAAAGTAGATTTCTTACTGCATCAGAGGTGTTATTACCGGGTAAAGAAGTGAGAAGGAGATGTTTAGTCGCAGCCTTAAGAGTAATCTCTGCTGTTTCTTTTTTACATATATCTTCTATCATTATAATCTGATGGTCCTGATTTAAAATATCTTTCAGGGTTTTCTCTATCTCTTCTACCGGTTCTATAATGTTAATACCAGGTATTTCATAAGGAGGATGATCTTTCAGGATACAGATATGTTTACCTGTTTCTTTCAACATGTTTAATGCACTGTAGAGGGTTGTTGTTTTCCCGCTCTCAGAAGGGCCTGTAAGGATTATCATTCCTTTTTCTTTAGAAAGGAGTGTCTGGAAAAGTTTTTCTTTTTCAGGAGTTAGACCTGATTTGTCCGGTTCAAGGAGAGAATATGCTTTGTCCAGAATACGGATAACTACCTTTTCACCGTGAACGGTGGGAAGAGTCCATACCGTAAGGTCATAGTCTACTCCGTCATGGTTTAAGTGAATTTTCCCGTGTTGAGGAATGTCTGATTCGGAAGTATCCAGACCGGCCATTGTTTTTATACGGGAGAGCAAAAGAGATTGAATATGCTTTGGAGGAGTCATGACATCGTGTGAAATCCCGTCTATCCTGTAACGGACACTGATATTTTTTGCTTTCGGGTCTATATGGATATAATCTGCCCTGTCCAGGATAGCCTGAGTAATAATAAGATTGGTAACCCTTATTATGGGGGCCTCGTCTACCAGTTCCTTACATTTATCCAGTTCCATATCATCTTCATCTTCAATTTCAATATAACCGAAATCGGTAAGGGCTATATCCCGGACTGATTCTTCAACTTCTCCCAGGCTTGTGGAACCTGAATCGAGATCTTCTGCAGTGAGGGGAGGTGATGTGTCAAAGCTGTCATAATTTAATCCTTCCGGCAGTATCTGGGGAACTTCAATAGTTATTAAGTCTTTCTCCGGCCGGGAAGACTCACTTTCTTCTTTCTCATCTTCCACTGCTACAAGGGAGGTATACTGGCTCATAAGATGGTATTTCAGACAGATACCTATGATTTCATCTCTTATTTCGGATCTCTTTTGAGGATATTTCCTCTGTTGATCCATAAGAAGATCAATATGTTTCCTCGCCCATATGGTTTCTATTACAGGGTGGGTTGTGTCTTTTTCCGGAAGTTCCACGGTAAATTCCTGTCTGAAGGTTCCTTCTCTTACCCTGCCTGTAAGGCATCCTTTTATCTGTCCGTAAGAATGAAAACGCCCGAGGAGACATAGAACCTGGCCGAAATATAAATCAGGAACAGGCTCAGGGTAGACATCTGCTATATTTGCTCCTTCCCAGATAAGGGAAATATCTGAGATTATGGGAGAAGACATTTGAATTGCAAAATTATCTACTGATTCTTTAATCTCCTCAGGTGTTGTAATAAACTGACATGTTCCCCTGCCGAGTTCTGCTATTTTCTTTAAAAAATATCTGTTTACAGCAGGGCCTATACCGAAGGAAAATATTCTGCAATCTCCCAGACTTTTATTTATTTCTTGAAGACTCTCTTCTTCATTCCAGACTGCCCCGTCTGTGAGAAATACAATCTGCCTTAAATGTCCTTTAAGTGCAGGAACCTGGAAAGCATATTTTAAGGCAGAAAGTATTTCTGTTCCGCCTCTGGGATTAATGTTATTTATGAATTTATCGGCCAGTTTCAGATTTTCATCATTGAATTCCAGGGATCTTTCTGAAAGACATTCTATTTCATGATCAAAGGTGATTACTGAAAAATTATCTCCCGGCCTCAGTGTTCTGAGACAGTTTTTAAGGGCCCTTCTGGCCTGTTCTATGGGAGTGCCACACATGGAACCTGATCGGTCAAGGACAAATATAATTTCCCTTTTTATTATTTCTTCAGGGCCGTAATCCATTTTAGGGGTAAGATGAAGCATAAATGTTCCCCCTCTATTTTCTTCTCTGTAGAAAGAAACTGCTGTTTCTTCCTTTTCACCTTTTGAAGAATATTTCAGGATAAAATCTTTATTCGGGATTTCTCCTTCCCTGGCAAGCTGTATTTCCCGTTCGGTCTTTCCTTTTTCCTGAACATAAAGAAGATGAGATGGGGAAGAGATGTTCCCTGACTCAAAACCTGCATCCAGATTAATAGAAATATTTACTTCTCTTCCGGCACTTTTAGCAGGGTGAATTAAAGGATGAGAGGTTTTACCACCGAGGCTTTCAGGAACTCCTTTTTTATCTTCACCTCCATATCTCGGTGTAATGGTCATGGGAAAGACAAATTCGTAATTATTATCTTCATATTTAACTGTTTCATAATACCTGATATTTACCAGTATAACCTGCCCTGGTTCAATATTTGCAATAGATACTGTAAATATATTTGGTCTTTCCTGTTCAAGGAGACCTGCTTTTTTCCCTGTGAGCTTTGCTTTTTCGTAAATTTTCCTTGCTTCCTGTTTTTCTTTTACCACAGACTTTATGACTCTGTCACCTGTTACTATCTCAAATTCGTTTACAGCACTTTCATGGGGCAGGGGAAACATATAGATGGCTTCAATATTTTCACTGAGGTCATTGTAGAATTTCTGGGTTACTTTTACATCTGCAAGCATTCCTATTATATTTGCTTTGACTTCTGTATATTTGAGGGGTAATAAGACATTTTCCATCTTTTTAACAGCCATAGAACCTTCAGTAATTTTTACATTTTTATACCAGGGTGTTTCTTTGATTATTTCACCGGTATCCTCTTCAAAATCCCCGGTGAAGAAATATTTATCTATAGCTTTTATAATACTTTCTTCAGTTGCAATTGCAGGTTCTATTGCATACCATGTACATCTTTGTATTTCATCAAGAGCAAAGTTATTTAAGGGATCCACCATGGCAAGAACCATTTTATTTTTTGTTGTTTTCGTTGTATGAGACAGAATTATTTCAATCTCTTTTTCCGTATAATTTAACTGACTTAAATCGGATTGTAATTTTTCTTCTGCAAGTTCTCTATCCAGCAGTTTTCTCAGAGGATTGATGTCAATTTCATCTGGAATCTGCTTTAAGGTTAACTCTGTGATCCGGTGAATTATTTCTGCCGGCTTTATGCTGACAGGTATAACCTTAAAGCCGGTAGAAACCTTCGGAATCATTCGAAGAGCTTCTTCCTCAGGTTCTACTTCATCGAGGTCTATAAAGGGAACACCTATTGCTTTACCCTTTATCCTGGTAAAGTCTTTTGCATTTACAAAATCCATATTGATTAAAATACTTTCCAGACTGTCCCCGGTTTTTTTCTCCAATTCAAAAGCTTTTTCTAATTCTTCCGAGGTTATAAGGTTTTCTTTAAGTAATAATTCTGGAATATTTCCCTTGGAAAAGCCGGTTAACATAAATATCACCTCATTTAAATTATTCAGATAAGTGTCTGTAGATAAAATTTTATCTAAAGCTTAATTTACGCCATTAAAAATGAAAATTCCTATACCATTAAATTAGCTGTCAGCTTTTTATTCTATTACATGATTTTTAGAAATTCTTCTATTGTTGTATTACCCTGTAAAACCAGGTCTTTCAATTCTTCTTCCATTGGAGTCATTCCATTTTTTATAACCATCTCTTTAATCTCAGAGTCTGTAGCTTTCTTTAGTATGAGAGAACGAAGATGATCATCAAAAGACAGAATCTCGAAAATTGGACTTTTTCCCTTATATCCTGTACCTTTACATTCATCACATCCTCTGCCCCGGTAAAAAACAGGATTATCAGCAGTAGAACCGAATTTTGCTACTTCTTCATATGAAGGAGTATAACTCTCCCGGCAATGGGGGCAGATTAAAGGAACAAGTCTCGTGGCAATTATGCCTTTTAAGGCAGACAGTAGAAAAGGGTCTATGGACATATTATATAGACCCTTTATGACAGATACAGTATTACATCCCGGTAGAATGGCAGTCAAAACCAGATTTTTCTTAAGAGCAGTTTTAAAGGCAAATTCTAAGGTTTCTTTTTCAGGAATATTATCTTCTACAATTATAATATCATTATCCTGATGGATAATATTTTTTAAAGCTTCCTGAATAGTGAAGCCTTTTAAAGGATTTAATTCTATCTCTGTAATATGACGTAGAGAATAAATATAATCCCCGATAACACAGATAGTTTTATCACTTCCTTCTAACATATGGAGTGCAGTATAAAGGGTTGTACTTTTCCCGCTTTCAGAAGGGCCGGTAATTAGCATCATTCCCGGTTCTTTTAAAAGTAAATCCTGAAAAATTAATTTTCTTTCTCCCTTAAATACTGATTTGTCCGGATCTATAGCTATCTCTTTATAGAGAATAGTTATAGAGATTTTTTCTCCCCGGGAAACCGGGGAAGCATATATACTCAGTCCGTATTCTTCACTGTTTTTTATAAGAGTAAAACTTCCTTTCTGTGGTAAATTTTTTTCGGAAATATCCAGTTTTGCCATAAGTTTTATACGGTTTACTACTGCCTCCTGTTGATCTTTTGGAATATTCATAATCTTATGTAAGATTCCATCTGTTTTATAAAAGACCGTCATCTCTTCTTCTGCCGGTTCTATATAAATAGCATCTGCCTTATCCTGAATAGCCTGAGATATAATGAGATTGACGGTTTTTACTATGGACTCTTTCCTGGCCAGTTTTTTTAATCTCTTTAATTCTATATTTTCTTCTGTATCTTCCGGTTCGTCAGAGAAGAAATCGTTTATATCATTATCTTCTTCATACTCTGTTACTCCAAAGTGTATGTTGATAGCCTTTAAAATACTTTTTTCTGTGGCAATCAGAGGTTCTATATCAAAGCCGGTAATGAGTCTTATGTCATCAATGGCAAAAACATTCAGAGGATCTGCCATTGCCAGCAGGAGGAACTCTCCCGTGAATACCGTGGCATGGCTTATAATTGTTTCAATTTCTTTTTCCTTATAATTTAACTCTTTTAATCTATCTTTTAATTCTGTCATTAAAAAAGATTCATTTATCAATCTTCTCAACTTATTTATACTGATTTCATCAGGCAATTTCTTTATTGTTTCCCGTGTGATTCGCAACCTCTCTTCGTTTTCTGTTATCCTGACAGGTATGACTCTATATCTTACGGCAAGATGTTCCGGAATAGCTCGAACCAGTTCTTCATCCAGTTTTTCTTCATCCAGATCTATAAAGGGAACAGATATTGATTTACCCAGAGTTTTAGTTATATCTTTTTCTGTAACATATCCCAGACTGATTAATATCTCTTCCAGTTTGTTTTTATTATTTTTTTGCTTTTCCAGAGCTTTTTCCAGTTGCTCAGGATTTATCAGTTTTTCTTTGATTAATAAATCTGCCATATCCTTATTTGAAAAATCTGACATAATATATTCACCTCACATAAATATTTTGAATTAGTTATACTGTAATTTGGAAACTTTATATATTGAATTATAGCATGAAGATTTTTATGTGTGACATAAAAATTAGGAAGTGAAAAGAGTGATCAGGGAGTAGAGAGAAGAATGGAAAAAGAAAAAGATTATTCACAGAAGCAGGAACCCTACGAATTTATTCTTAGTACCGCTCCAGATAAATCAGTATCCATTTCTAAAACCTGTCCCTGACCGGACTCTTCCGGAAAAGATATGATCCTGTTGCGTGGTAAACTGGTTTTGCAGACTGTTAATATTTTGCGTCTATATAATTTATAACTCTCTTTTAATACGGCATATCTTTTTCTCCAGAGCCCGGTCAGGGACAGGAGCGTGTTCCATATTTTTTTGGTACCAATTTACCTGTTACGGTAATTAGGGACTTTAAGAAAATAACTCTGGAAAATTATGGTTTTTGTCCTCCCGTCACGCGTTACGCGTTACGCGTCACGAGAATAAAATATGCATTATTTATACTCACCTCAGTAAATGTCAATAACAGTTCTTCACATAATATTCACATCTTTTTCACAACTTCTTCACAGGTTTATGATATAATTACTTTATTGATCTGAGCATAAGCATTTTTTATGGCGTAAAATAAGGCTTTAGATGAAAATTATTTAGTAGACAGCCATAATGATTAAGATGTGTGTCATTGCGAGGAGCGATAGCGACGAAGCAATCCCGTCGGATTGGTTCCTACTAGTGGTATTGCTTCGCTTCGCTCGCAATGACGAGGTTTACACATTAAAATCATCGTGGTTAAATACTAGAATCAACAATCTACTGACCTGACCATAAGCATGTAATAAGAGTCTTCCTCGCGTCACGCGTTACGTGTTACGTGTCACGAGATCAGATATGTATTATTTATGCTCACTACAGTAAATAATTTATATTTAGGAGGTCTGTATTATGAGTCTGAAACCGGCCAGGGAATTTGTGGACAGAATGAAAATAGATGAGGATTTCAGGAAGAAGGTAACTGACTGCAAAGATGCAGAGACACGTAAAGCTTTTGTGAAAGAATCAGGATTTGATTTTACGGCAGAAGACATAGAACTGGTAAGAGCAGAATTAAGTGATGACGATATAATGGCTATTGCCGGTGGTGAAAAGGTTTGTGGCGTTCTTCCTCCTTATTATTTTATAGAGGGATAAAATCCATCTTCACAGAGGTAGACTGATGTATTTGAAGGGAGGGCGAATTACAGAAAAATTTATCCTTACAGGTTTATTTTAGCGTATTATAGAAGGAGGTCTTATTGTGAGTCTTGAGTCGGCAAAATCGTTTGTTGAAAAAATGAAAATAGATGAGAATTTTCGAAATAAAGTAACTGAATGTAAAGACCAGGAAAGCAGAATGGCTTTCGTAAAGTCACAGGGATTTGATTTTACAGCAGATGATATTACACTGGCAAAAGGAGAATTAGGTGATGACGTTCTGGATACTATAGCAGGAGGAGGATGCGGTAATTTTATAATGGATGGTGACCGTGTGTGCAGAGTGGTCTGGTGATTGTTTATACATCAGAGCAGAATGAACAAATAATGAAATGGAAATTATAACAGTGGGATTTTTCACCTTTTCTATTTCTATCAGTACTTCAAGTGATCTGTGTGACTCGCTCCTGCTGTCAGTAAAGCTCTATAGCCGGAGATTCCTGAGCATCTATGCTCTTTAAAACGTAGTGGAATAGCTTTCTGTGAGGTTCCATCTGCCTGTTCCGGCTATGGCTTTACCTGTTTTTACATAGGGACTGCACTGAACTTCATAAGAACGTCTGTCTTCATCATAAAAGCTTACCGTTTCTGATAATTTTAATACTACTCTATTATTGCGATTAACAAGTATAAAATCTATTTGAAAACGAACCTTTTCACTTTGCATCAGCACCGGTCTGTAGCTGAGTCTGCAATGTTTTACAGAAGAAAAAGCTATAAGCTCTTCATATTTGCTGTTCTCTATTATAAAGATTTTTCCTGCCAGCCGGTCAAATAAGAGTGTCTTTTCACCATTGTCATATATACTTATTTTCAGACCTCTGAAACATTTTTTATATTCTTCCATATCAGCACAGAAGGAGTAATATTTATATGGTTCCGGTGTTTCTACGTTTTCAGGCAGTCCTGTGATGAATTCTGCAAATTGTTCTAAACACTCTTTCCATTCAGGTTTTTCTTCGAGTTTTTTCCATTGTTTTTGAAGAAAATTTGCTAAAATAGAAGGTCTGATATTTTTCTTTTCCGGTAAGAGATTTACTCCATTAAACATAATTTTCACCTCTTTTTATTTATATTTTACTATAATATATCCTGCTTATAAGTGCCGCCCAACACATTACTGACCTGAGCATAAGCATGTAATAACAGTCTTCCTCCCGTCACACGTAACGCGTTACGCGTCACGAGAGCAGATATTTATTATTTATGCTCACCTCAATAATTAAGGATTGTGAATAGAAGTTTATGAGGTGAAATATGGGATGAAAAAATTTTATGTTCGTGGCAGCGTGAAGCAATCAAGCACTTTCCTGAGCTTTAGAGCCAGATCTTTTTTAAAGAATGGTTTTTGTATGAAATTAACCCCTTCCGGGATTATACCATGGGTTGCTATTACATCACCGGTATAACCTGACATAAATAGACATTTAATATTTTTATAACGGGAACCAAGTATTTCATACAGTTCCCTCCCGTTCATGCCGGGCATTACAACATCTGTAACAAGGATGTCTATAGTCCCCTTATATTCATCGGCCATCCTGATTGCCTCACAGGGCTCTCTGGCAGCAAGAACATTATAGCCGAGTTTTTCAAGCATTAATGTCGTCATTTCCAGAAGCTCTTCCTCATCCTCTACAAGCAATATATTTTCCTGTTTCCCTTCCGGTAATTTTACCTCTTCCTGCTTTTTAAGGTCATCTGATTTTTCCGTTACCAGCGGGAAGCATATATTAAATGTACTTCCCATGGCAGGCTTACTGTAAACATTTATAAACCCTTTGTTCTGTTTGACTATTCCGTATACTGTAGCAAGGCCGAGGCCTGTGCCTTTGCCGACTTCCTTTGTAGTAAAGAAGGGCTCAAATATATGGTCGATAACTTCTCCCGCCATGCCGCAGCCATTATCGGTCACTGAAATCATTACATAATCGCCTGGACTTACTCCTTCCTCATTACCTGTTGTTATATGTTTTGTCTCTATAGAAATTTTGCCTGTACCAGTAATAGAATCACGGGCATTTACACAGAGATTTGCAATTATCTGATCAACCTGGGCAGGGTCTATCATGATCATACATGGTTTAATACAGGGCATCCACATAAGATTAATATCTTCACCTATGAGCCGTCTGACCATCTTTAACATACCTGATATGGCATCATTCAGATCCAGTAATTTCGGAGTAATAGTCTGTTTCCTCGCAAAGGCCAGAAGCTGCCTGGTAAGATCAACTGAACGCATTGCCGCATTGTTTATGGATTCCAGATTATTATATATACTGCTTGAAATTTCTATCTTTTCCATGGCTAATTCTACATGTCCGATAATCACTCCCAGCATATTATTGAAGTCATGTGCCACTCCTCCTGCCAGACGTCCTACAGATTCCATCTTCTGAGCATGGAAGAGTTGATCCCTGAGTTTTTCCTGTTCCTCTTCTGCCAGTTTTTTCTCTGTAATATCCCTGGCAAATCCCAGGAACCTGGTCTCTGAAAGCTTTACAGCATCAATGGCCCAGTAACGTCTGATACCGTCCTTTTTTATAAAAGATAATTCGCCGGAAGTTTTTCCTGAAGTCAGAACTTTTTGAAAATGTTTTTTCGCAGCTTCTATTGAATCTTCAGGATATAGATCGACAATATTTCTGCATAATAACTCCTCTTTTGAATATCCGGTTATTGTGCATGCAGCATTATTCGTATCTATAAAATTCCCTTTTTCATCTGTAACAAAAATGCTGTCCGGAGCAAAATCCACATAATTCCGGAATTTTTTTTCACTTTCCTTCAGTGAAACTATCTTTTCATCTACCAGCGACTGCAGTATCATCTTTTCATCTGAAAGAAGTTCTTCCTGATAAAGTTTTTCTAATATAATTGCAACCATCTGAATGGCATTTTGAAAGAGTGGCATAAATTCTGGAGATATATCACCGGGATTACCTTTTATTTTAAAAAAACCGTAGCATTTTTTTGAAGTGGAGAGGTCTATCAAATCCTCACCCGGTGAAGTTTCTCCTTCAATAAATTCAATTGAAAAACCGGGATGAAAGGAATTAAGAGCTTCCGTAAAGACTGTGATAATTCTTTTACGGCTCTTTAACTGGGTTAAATTATTCATTAACAGGAACAGATCATGGGATATGTTAACCATAAGATGTATTTATGCTCCTAAATACTCAGGAGCATGTTCAGCCAGCCATTTGTCTGGATGTATATAATAGGGATTCTGGGAAATAATACCGCCGCTTATTGCAAAGGGATGAGTCCGCAGTACATTCATAATTTGAGCCCCTGAAAATCTGTTTACATTATAAAGGCATATGCTTATCCACGGTTTTCCGGGTATAAAATAATTCAGGCGGGATTCGTAAACCATCAGAAGTTCTACTCCCGGAATTGCTTCCAGAGCCCATACCATTTCTGCTGTTGCCCTTATATTGCGCCATCCCTTTTTCTGGGATTCGGCATAAAAACTGTTCAGCCCTTCATCCATCGCCCTGGGAGAAAAGACACCGTCAGGATAATATAACTCTTTAGCGGAAAGTATTGAGAAGTAGTCAGGATCATTAACATGAGATTCACATTCAGGGCAAAAACGAGTAAATTTTTTTTTAAAATCACATTCACTGCTTTCGCAAGGACAGTAGAGCTGCATGTCGCCGTCAAGAATACCCTGTTTCAGAAAACCAAATACTATGGAATTTTTCTCCTCTTCAGTTTCGTAGAGACCGCACATGTGAACTCCCCGGTTACATGTATAATCTCCAAATCCCATATGGAAAGGTTCCTGAGCTGATGTATGAATATGCATAATCTTTCTCCCTTATATGTTTGTACCGTGTGAGGATTGAAATATTTTATCTGTTTATATAATAAAATTTCCCCTTTTATTTGTCAATAGAAGCTAACATATTTATACTTTATTAATTGCGTTTAAAAATGACAGGTGATTTTACATACAAGGGAAAAAGAAATTT
>CAYSLJ010000149.1:0-16610 GCA_964431735.1 uncultured Synergistia bacterium
CTGTCAGGCAGAAGCTGATAAAATGGTTACGAACTTATCTGGAGAGGTACTTAGGGGTTGTCAAGAAATAACCTCGTCATATTTACAGTTTATCTCGTGACGCGTAACGCGTGGCGTGATGATATAGTCGTCCTAATAATTTGCCGGATTTGTTTTTCTTACAGTCCTTACTGTATTTTTTGTCCAGGTGGGAAGGAAAATATCCAAAATTTCCTGACAACCGGTAAATATTCTGTAATATTTTTGTTTCATACCGTATTAAATTCTCTTGCATTTGAACTGATTGATAAATTTTAGCTTTAATTATAGGATAAATTAAAAAAAATTCGTAACAAAAAATAACTTTAAATAACAAAAATCTAACAAACGACGAAATAACTGTTTCCGTAATTTTCTTTATAGGAATATTTTTTTTTATATAGAATAGTAAATAACTGATATTTAACAAAAAAGGAGCTTTCACCTGTGAAAATCAAAGAACTCTTTCAAAAAAATATCTATAGAAACATTAACTGTGTCATAAATGCAGAAGACAGTGATAGTAAAACTGTATGCGATGAACTTGACGAATATGTGGTAACAGAAGACATGGAAAAAATTTTCCATGATTTCTTTTCTAACTATATAAAATCCCTTTATTATAAGACAGATAAAACAGGTGTATGGATATCAGGACTGTCAGGTTCCGGAAAATCTCATTTTCTAAAGGTCATCTCCTCTTTTCTGGCAGGTAAAAAAATAAATAATAAAAGCCCCCTTACGTTTTTCTATGATAAATTTAAAGACCCCATGCTTCTCTCGGATATAAAGATAATAAATTCCCGTGGCACTGCAGATGTAATATTATTTAATATAAATTCTCAATCTCTGAACGAATTCAGAAAGGAAAGCCTGGTAAAGGTCTTCATGAAAGTATTTTATGATGCTCTGGGCTACTGCGGAGATATACCTTATATTGCAGAATTTGAAAGAGAACTTGATATGAGAGGACAGTATTCCTCCTTCAGGGAAGCATATAAAGAAATCACAGGCCATAACTGGACAGAAAACAGGAAAAATTCTTATTCCGACAGGGATAATGTGATTATGGCTCTGAAACAATCTATTGGATTATCAAAAAAAGAAGCGGTAAAACTGTTCGGTAAAACAGATGATTACAGTGTGGAAAAACTTGTAAAAATCATTACGGATTATTGTAATTCCATAGGAGAACACAGAATTATATTCCTTGTAGACAATATAGACAAATATAAAGGTAATAAAAAAACACTCCTCTCCGAGCTTCAGTCAATTATAGAACATCTCGGAAAAATGCTCAGAGGGAAAGTATGGGTTGCAGTGACATCAAGGGAACCACTCGACAGTATGGCAAAAGACATGGCTCTCTCAAAGATTAAAAAAAATTTCTCATGCCAGTTAAAAATATCCATAGATAATACAGGGGCAATCATAAAAAAACGTATCCTGGAAAAATCACTTCTTGCAAAGGATTATTTATCTCTCTATTATAAAAAAAAGAAAGATTACCTGTCGTCTTCCGGCATGTTCGGTTCTGAAGACGAATTTACAGGGGTATATCCTTTTCTTCCGGTACAGTTCAATCTCATATCAAAGCTTCTGGAAAAGATACTGAAAACAGGAGATTTTGAAGGAAAAATCTCTATGTTAAAAGTTTTTCAGGAAACAGCGGAAAGGATAGATCAAAAAGATACAGGTTTTATCGTACCCTTTTCCTCTTTTTACCCATCTCTGGCATATGCCCTCCCTCCAGGGGTAAATAAAATTATCACCCATGCCTGTAATAACAGAAATTTAAATCAGGAAGACTGTGAACTGCTCAAAATCCTGTTTCTGATTAAATATATAAAAGACGTAAGACCTACTGTTGAGAATCTGTCTGTTTTAAGCATGTTACATATAGATGAAGATAAAGGTGCTTTAAGAAAAGCCATAGAAAGATCTCTGGAAAGACTCAAAGGAGAGTCTATCGTAAAGAAAGAAGGAAAAGAATATGAACTGCTTGCAGAGGAAGAAGTGTTTTCATATAAGACTTCCATGGATCTTGAGCCTTCAACCGGTGATATAGTAAAAAATTTAATGATAAAATCTTTCGGGGCAGGTCCGCTGCCAGATGATGAGAAAGGTTTATATATTAAAACAAAGGAAATCTTTCATATGTATCTGGATGAATTAAAAAATTATATACCTTCCTACTCTTCCAAAGAAGGAGCCCTGTATCCGGGGAAACAGGTTATAAAAAGCGGAATAGAACTGTTGAGTAAGATATCAGATACAGAAGACGACATGTTTCTGGATAATGTGGCTCTATATAAAGAAGAACTGGAAAAACTGTCACGTAATATCAGTGATGTAAGGCATTTCTTTAAATCACAGGTAAAGGTTTTTCATATTGCCCTGAAAGGTTATAATGATTTTCTGCCGGACAGAGATTACCTTCCTGAAGAGATAAAAGAAAAGATAGATGAAATGAAAAAAATACTCCATATGGAAGAACCTTATATGAAGATAAAAGAGTTACCCGTATTATCAGATAAAATAAAAAAAGCCCATGATATAATTTTAAGAGAAATGAGATGTCATGTTCTGGAAAAAATCGATGCAATCTCTGTGATTATAAATGAAGAACTGAACAGATACAAAGATATTCTCACACCGGTTTTCACAGGAAATATCCTTTCTTACTACAGACATATGGAAAAAGAGATTAATAAAATAAATGATTGTACAAAGATTGTAGCTCTCACCGTGCAGCTGGAACATCAAAAGTCTCTGTCATTTCAGCAGATAGACGAAGAAGTTAAAAGAATTCATGGAAATACCTGGAAAAAAGATATAGAATATGTGGATATGAGAAAGATAGTATTATGGAATCACGTAATTGAAAACAAAAACGATCTGAACCTCTATTTAAATCATTTAAGAGGAAATCTGGAAAAAATCCTGAGTGAAGATAAAAAAATAAGGTTTGTATAACATATCGTAACCCGTCACGCGTGACGGGAGGAAAACCTTTATTACATACTTATGCTCACGTCAGTAAATGTAAATTATTTCTACGCAGCTGTATTGACATTTTTCATTTTTCTTCTAATATTAAAGTTGGAGAACCTTTTCACATAAATGAAAGGAAAGTTTTTACAGAGGGGTTTTAAGCATGTTAAAAAAGCACCGCTTTCTTTTCAACTTTATAAAAATGGGTTCCATTGCAGGTACAGACGAACATCCTGTTATACCAAACAGACTATACCTTGATGTGGGGAATAAGCTGCAGAAGGGAGTATTTGACCATCATCAGAGCAGTCATTACCGGAGTGCCGCTGAAATTATCTACAATAACCCCGATCTGCTTTTAGACAGTATTCATAAGGAAGCAGAAGATATTGAAATTATAATGCACTACTGTCCTGACTTTGATGCCATTGCTTCTGCATATTTAGCCACATATCTTATTGAACATGGAAGACTTCCAGAAGGAGCAAAAGAACTTGCAGACTACGCATCACTCATAGATCAGGGCATGAAAATCTTTTCACCTGATCAGGTAAAGACTCCGTCTACAGCAGCGATTTTTATAAACAGAAAAATAACCGCTCAAATTGCCGCTGAAGATGAACGTAACAGAACTATTATAAACACAATGTTACCTTTAATAGAAAACCTGGTAAAAAATATGGTAAAAGGTATAGATCCGGAATCGGAAAACTCACTTGACTGGAACAGTAAATTGCTTTCATCTATTATTCCTGAGATAAACAAAGACAGAGATCTTTACATTAAAGATGTGGAAGATCCTGATAAATCACACAAAACAGAAATTTTATCTATAATTCTTCCCTTGCAAAATATGACAGAATGGGAAAAAGTAGATGCTATTTTTATAAATAACCCGTCATCTGCATTATTCAGATATTCCACTGCAAATGATACAAAACGGAGTCCTCAAAAAAAAGGGTTTATGCTCACACTTGTCCATTACACGAAAAAAAATGAAACTATTATATCAGTCGATGCAAAAAAGAAATATTCCCTGGCCTACCTGGGAACTGTTCTGGAATTAAAAGAAACCCTTCTCAGAAGATCCGGTGGTGATAAGAGACTGAAAGATGATAAAGGAATATTGAAACATGCCAGACCGGGATATCATAATCCAGATCCATGGTATGACGGAAGAGGGCATAATTATACAATTGTAGCCAGCCCCAGGAAGGGAAGTATTATACCACCGGAAGAAATACGCAGAATTGTTGCTACCTATACGGACGGATTGATATAAAAAAACTCAACAAGAATACCTCTTTCAAAAAAGTTATAATCAAAATATATTATAGTTACTTCCATAACAATCCATAATTATAGTTAGTTTCATAACTTATTAGAAATTAAGTGCTTCGTGACGCGTGACGCGAGGATTATCTGTAATTTGTTGTGAACTACACTATAATGACCTCGTAATGCGTAAAGCGTGATACGTGATGCGAAGGGATAATAACCCATTACGCATTACGCATCACGGATTATTTACTGACCTGAGCATAAGCATTTAATAAAGGTCTTCCTCCCGTCACGCGTTACGCGTTACGCGTTACGAGAGCATATATTTATTATTTATGCTCACCTCAGTAAATTATAATAAGTTATGAAATATACTATAAAGAGAAAGACGAAAGAATATCAGGGAAATACTTTACTACCACTGTTAAAAAAGTTATAATCAAAATATATAAAGAGAGAGGGGGTGTAATTATGCCTGGCATGGAACTTGTCAGAAAAATCGATATGCTCCAGCCTGAATTAAAAGAAGTTTTATACACGTTTATAGAAGAAATAGAAAAAACTCATATCAAATCTGTAAATACCGACGCCATTACAGAGATCAAAATAGCTCTTAATGACCTGCAAAGCCTCGTAAAAGAAGTTTCGGAAGCACAGAAAGAAACAGAAGAGAGACTGCAAAAACTCATCAAAGAATATGAATATACAAAAAAGCAGCTTAAATGCACCGATATGACCTTTATAGAGAGAGATTCCTGCAATTATCTGCCATCTCTGAAAAAACCCGGCTATCTGTACGGAAAATTTCCGGGAAGCAGCGGATTATGTCAGGTCTGAAATTATTTGTAAAGGAGGAATTATAAGATATTCCGGCATGCAATATGAATATAATGGTAATCATAGAACAGAGATGCTTCAAAACCGGCATCTCTGTTCTATGATTATGAGAAATGTCGAAGAAAAAAAGGAATTTTTTTGATTTAGTTGAAATTACGTTGGAAATTATGTATGTTATCAGTAAAAATTTGAGGAGAATATATGTATAAAAAAATTTTCTTATTTATAATAATTGCAATATTGTTTATTAACATATCCTGCGACAGCAAAGAAGAGAGGATTAAAGAGGCGAATAAATGGCACATGCAGGCATGGGATCTGGTGCAGGAGAAAAAATACGATGAAGCAATAGTATGTTTTGATAAAGCACTCCAACTGGATAAAAACAATCCCAAAATACTCTTCAATAAAGGGAATGCTCTTATGTGTCAGTGTAAGTACAGAGAAAGTCTGGAATGTTTTGACGAGGCGCTGAAAATCGAACCGTCAAATGATTATGTTAAATATAACAGAGAAACTGTTTTGATGCTTATAGAAAAAGAAAAAAAGAATAAATAACTATGATTATAAAAACGTTTTCAATAATACTCTTACTTATATTTACAGTAGTACCGGCATGTTCTGAAAATTCTGAAAATTTAGATTACTGGATGGAAAAAGGAAAAAATCTTGTAAAAGAGATGAAATTTGAAGAAGCGCTTAAATGCTGGGATAAAGCCCTGGCCATAGATTCAAATCACAGAGATGCCTGGGATTCTAAAGGTCTTACACTGTATCATCTGAAAAAATATAAAGAAGCCATTGAATGTTTTGATAAAGCAATAGAAATAGATCCGAAATTTTCCTACGGATGGTGTGATAAGGGTCAGGCTCTTAAAGCCCTGGGAAGATATAAAGAAGCTATTCAATGTTTCGATAAAGCCCTTTTTATCAATCCCTCTGATAAATTCAGCAAACAATTCAGAGAAGAAGCACTGAAATTTTTGAATAAATAATCTGAATAATCTCATAAATCCCCGTCATAAATCCCTCTCTTTCTTATGATCCATGTAACTCATAAACATTATCCAGCTATCATGGACGAGTATGGCAGGAAGGAAGACAATTGCAATTACCCTTATAATAATAAAGGTCATGGCAAGAAAGATGGCAAATTTCGGTGTATGCTCTCCGGCAGACAGTATTACTGATACTATATTTTTTTCTGCAAGCCAGTATAAAATTACCAGATGTAATATATATATAAATACTGCCACAGCCAGTGTAATCAAATATTTTTTTAATTCTTTACTCATTCTTATGACTGGCCCTTTCATTGTAATAGTGACGCATAATGCGTGATGCGTGATGCGTGTTTTACCGGTACCGGGCGATCACAGGGGGTAGCCCCTACTCTTCACTCTTCACTCTTCACTCTTCACTGACCTCCGGCATCGCCGTAATCATGGCAAACATAATTGCATTTCCCAGAGGCCCTCCCATAACAAAATCAAGCCTGTCCCCTCTTATGACAGGACATCCGAACAGGAACGATGTACCGTAAAGTTCACAGAACAATTCACTGTCTCTGTGAATTCTGCATCCTGCAAGGGAAAAACCTGTAGCAGAAATTCCGTAGCCTGAAATTACAGGCCCAGAGTCTATATCACCCTCTCCGGGAACATTTACGGGATATTCTCTTATTGCTCCAAAACCCAGAAGGCCTCCTGAAAGATGTTTTTTTAAAGCTTTATACAGATCTGCTGAAAGCTCCTTGTCTGCAAAAGATAGAAAATATATACCTATGGCCGTACCTGAGCCGCGTCCCGGAGGCATATAAGTCTGATAAAGAAGTCCTGTATCGGGGTCAATATAATCATGTCTGCATTTTTTCATCCATCTCTTTAAAAGTTTACTGTGGTCTTCACCTGTTGCTCTGTCATAAAGTGCTATGGAGCCTGTAACGGTACAGTTATCAGGAAGATAAATCTGACCGGGATAGGTATATAAAAGTAGATTGTCACTTTTTTCCAGGTTTCTTACAAGTTTCTCCGTTATCTTTTTATTCAATTCTTTATATTTACTGTTCGGATCAATAAAATGATTGAAGCTTAAAACGAGATTAAAATATCCGAGATAGGCAATATGATCATTCGGGCCGTCAAGTGTATCTATCGGGTCTTCTCCCCAGGACATTCTATCATATTCTTTCACAGCAGGGGAAAGTATTTTTTCAATACATTTATTCATAAGAGAAATATAGTGGTCTTTCATTTCAGGATAGGAAAGAGCCATCTGACCAAAACCCATGGATGCCATCATATAAGTGCCGAAAAGCCATTCACCGCTAAAAAGTTTATCACCTGTGGAATAGTCAGATGATTTTAATTCCCGGTTAACCCAGTTTTCAACACTTGAGGCAAGTTTTTTCTGAAGGTCAGGTTTGTTGTTGTACCAATCCATAGCACCTCTTTCACACCATATATGAGGAAAAAAATAAAGACATAAGAGGAAAAGAATAAGAGCAATAACCTGAAAAAGAAAAAATTTTTTAATTTTATTTTTTTTCATAATTCAACTTGAATACCCTGGAATTCGCCGCATGTGCCGTCTAAAACTCAGGCGGACGGCAATTGATGTTTAAAAGCCTTATGAAGATTGCTCTTTTAAACTCTTTAATTCTTCCGCTTTAAGGACTGCTTCTTTCGGGTCAAAATATCCTGCACCCTGCTGGTTGTCATTTAAAGTCGGTATCTTATCTGCTGTAGACATTAAAATATTTTTCACTTCACCTGGTGTAAGAAAAGGATTTGCTTCATACATAGCTGCAACAAGGCCCGAAACAAGAGGTGTTGCCATAGAAGTCCCGGAAAGACCTACATAAGAACTTTTTTCCAGCAAAGGCATTCTGGACTGATAATAAATATTCCTCTCCAGAACCTTTCTGGCTGATTGAGGAGAAGATTTAAATTCTTTTATTGTACTTTCCCAGAATCCGTAGTTTGCCAGATCTTTATCCGGGATATTCATCAGTTGTTCATCACTCAAGGTGTTAAGAAATTTATAACTTTCAAATTTCTCTGCCATGGAAAGAGCATCTTTTTCAGCATTTGAACCGGGAGAAAGGGTAGAAATTACCTGTTCTCCAGGTGCGAGGATATCAGGTTTCGTAAGCCCCATGGGAGTCGGCCCTGCTGAAGAGCAGGAAAGTATTGTATCATCTGTATTATCTACAGTATCTCTATTATCTGTACCTCCTACTGTTATAAGAAAAGGATCATCTCCAGGAGCACTTACAGTACCCTGATTGGGGCCATAATTACCTGCAGCAGTTACTACTGTGATACCTGCTTTTACCGCTTCTTCAAGAGCAAGATCCGTAGGATCCTGAGAATAGTCTGTAGCCTGGTGGCCTATAGACACATTTATTACTTTTATATTATATTCATCTTTATGTTTTATAGCCCATTCTATACCTTTTAAAAGAGCCGTTGTAGTGCCGCTGCCGTTTCCTGCCAGAACTTTTATACCGATTAAATTTGCATCAGGTGCAAAGGAACGATATTTCCCTGCCGATAGTTTGCCGTTCCCTGCCGCATCTCCTGCCACATGAGTTCCGTGCCCACCGTCATCATAAGGTACGGCCTTATCATTTACCATATCCACCCACCCTGTTATTCTATCTCCAAGATCAGGATGGGGATATATACCTGTATCTATAACAGCGATACCGACACCTTTTCCGGTATATTTCTGAAATACAGGATCGTGAGTCTCAAATATACCTTTATGTTCTGTTCTTAGTTTCGACAGGGGACTTTCTTCAGTAGAAGATGCACTCTGAAGTTCTTCTTCTACTGAAGGCTCAGGAATCCAGCGCTCAATCTTATCTTCATATACATTATATCCGGCTTTTTGTAACTCTTCTTTCTGAGATGGTTCGAGTTTTGCCACAAAAGCACCCAGAGAAGAAAGTTTCTCTTCTACTTTAACATCCTGACTTCTCAAATTTTCCTCTTTTGATTCCATATCTGAAATACCGGCAGAAGAACAGGTGAAATTTCTGGGAGGTATAATAATACATGTTCCTTCAGTATTTCTACCGGAAATACTGATACTATCCTTTATTTCCTGTGATTTTTCATCAGACATTTTTGCCGATGGCCTGTTAAGCTGCCCCTGTATTTTATATGACGTATTTATATCCATATAAGCCCCCCCTTATTTCAGAATAAAGATATATATAAAATATTTTAAGCATTCAGCAGTTAGCTATCAGCTAAAACTTACAAAGTCTGGCTGTGTAAATTACTCTAAAAATATGTAATTCCTGTAAAAGCTGGCTGCTGATTGCTGAACGCTTATAAAATATTAAATTATTTTAGAAAAAAATACAATAAAGGTATGTTAAAAAAATGTAAACTTTTCAATATTTTCCCATAGCTTTCATAGCATTTTCCCTGTTATCCCTTGCCATCTGAAAATCAGGATCAATAGAAAGGGCTTTATTGTAATATTCTATGGATTTTTCATAATCCCCCCGGGAATAGAGAACATTTCCTTTTCCGTTCCAGGAGTATTTATGTTCAGGAGAAATATCCAGAGCCTTATCATAACATTTTATAGCTTCCTCATAATCCCCCAGTGCATATAAAGTATTTCCTTTTCCACACCATGCATCAACCCATTTTGAGTCAATATTAAGAGCCTTATCGTAAGCAAAGATGGCCTCTTCATAATGTCCCTGCTCCTTTAAAACATCTCCTTTGCTTCTCCAGGCATCGATATATGTTTTATCAATCGTAATGGTTTTATTAAAACATTTCAGAGCCTCATCATAATGTCCCATCAATTTAAAACTCCAGCCCTTTATATACCATACATAGGCATCACCCGGGTCTACAAGAAGGGCTTTATTATAGTATCCTACAGCTTCCTTATATTTTCCCTGATTATAAAATTCATCTCCCTGTAATGTGTATACACCCTTCTTACCATTTAAAGCATCTTTATAATCAGGAGAAATATTCAGTGCTTTATCATAATATTCAAGAGCTTCTTTATATTTATAATTCATACAGGCGTCATCTCCCCGGGCTTTTAAAACAGATGCTTTCCCATGTAAAGCAAAAGGATCATTTTCGTCAATAGCAAGCACTTTCTCATAATATTCAAGAGAATCTTCATATTTACACTGATTATATAATTCATCTCCCTGTTCCTGTAAAATACCTTTCTTTCCATTCAAAGCTTCTATATCGTTTTTATCAATCTCAAGGGCTCTGTTATAATATTTGATTGCTTCTTCATATCTGGCCTGATTATATAATTCATGCCCTCTCCAGTTATTATATTTCTTTTCAAAAGTGTGTCCGAAAGCTAACCAGATTATAAGACAGAGAACTGTTAAACCTGCAAATAAGGCAGCACCTCCAACCAAAGCAACTATAAGAACAGTCATAAGAAATGATCTGCCTTTTACAGGTTTTAATGATTGTATCTGACGGGGAATTTCTTTTGATGGTTCTTCATGAACTGGAGATTCCATATGAAAAGAAATTTCTTTTGATGGTTTTTCATGAACTATGGAAGGAATTTCAGATTTTACTTCTACTTTCAAAGAATCACAGGGTATTGTAGAAGGTAAAACCGGTTTTTCTGTCTGTCGTATAACAGCCTTCTCTGTCGGTGGCACCAGAGGTTTTCCTGTCTCTGTCGGTGACACTTCCTCTGACATCATCACAGGAAGAGTTATTTCTGTTACTTCACATTCAGGTAATTCCAGAAGTGCTTCTTTCATTTCTTTCGCATTTCTGTATCGATCTTCTACTTTCATAGAAAGAGCCTTCATAACTATAATTTCAAGTTTTTCTGAAACATCTGAATTTAGTTCCCTTACAGGTTTAAAAGAAAAAGGGGCTACAGGTACGACTCCAGTCAAAAGACAGTGCATGGTTGCTCCAAGAGAATATAAATCTGAACGTGGCTCAGGCTTGCCCTGAAACAATTCATCAGGAGCATAGACAGGTGTGCCTATAACAGTCATAACCTTATCACTGTCCTGAAGGACTGCCCTTGCTATGCCGAAATCTACAAGAAGAATTCTGCTATCCGAGGTACGGAGCATTACATTACCCGGCTTCATATCCCTGTAAATTACGGGAGGTGACTGACTGTGAAGATAATGAAGAGCATCAAGTATCTGTTTTGACCATTCTACGACAGCATTTTCCGGCACTCTTCCATAGCCGTGCATAAGAGTTTCAAGGTCTTTACCTTCGACATAATCCATTACAATATAATAACGGCCTGCTTCTATAAAATAATCTATTACTACAGGAAGGTTTACATGTCTGAGATCTCTCAGGATATTTGCTTCTTTTCTGAAACTCTCCTTCATATATTCAAGGTCTTCCGGTTTTGTACTGGTACCTATCATTTCCTTTACGGCACATCGAATTTTATCAAATCTGTGATCCAGAGCCTCATAAACTGCTCCCATACCACCTGACTTTATGAGGCCTTTTATTTCATAACGTTTATCAAGAACTGTGCCTGACTGCAAAATACCTGCAGGTGTAGTTGGAATTACATCTCCGCCACATCCCTTACAGAATCTTGCACTATCTCTGTTCTGGTAGCCGCATTTATCACAATAAATCATAACAGTGCTCAGTGAGCAGTAACCGGTGAACAGTAAACTGGTAATTTAAACTTACTGACCTGAGCATAAGCATGTAATAACAGTCTTCCTCCCGTCACGCGTAACGCGTTACGCGTCACGAGAGCAGATATTTATTATTTATGCTCACCTCAATAATGATACTGATCTGAGCATAAACTCCTCCTGTCACGTGTTACACGTCACGAGAGCAAATATGTATTATTTATACTCATCACAGTAGAACACTCACGATACTTTACTGTTCACTTATTATTGCCTGCTGAAAAATTCCCTCCCTGGTTAAATAAAAATCACCTGTCACGATTCTCATATAAATCCCATGTTAAGAATTTGAAGGCTTCTTAATTTCTTTATTCTGTCTTTCATATCATTTTCCCTGGGACATAACCTGAGAGCTTTACGGTAATTTCTGATAGCCCCCTGGTAATCCTTCTCTTCTTCATTGATTATACCACGATAAACAAGAATTATAGAATAATCAGGATATTCTTTTTCAATCTCATCAAGGAGTGTTCTGGCAGTCACAAAATCGCCTGCTCTTATATAAAAGAAAGAACTGTCAGCTTTTATCTTAATACTTTTCGGAGCTTTTTCCATGGCTTCTTTATATTTTACAGAGGCAGAAGACATATCATTTTTATCAGATAATTCCTTTGCTTCTGCCAGAATGACCATAGCTGATTTCTCTTCTTCTAAGAATTTTTTTATTTCCTTTACTTTAAAAGCAAGGCATGAACTCTGGCAAATACGGGACAGCCTGTATTTACATTTTTCACACTGTTCCGGCCATACATGCCATTTATAATGATCAAATGATGACATAAAAAATCCTGTAAGTTCTCTTAAATTGCTAAAATTCTCAAGATTTACATTCTCATAACTTGATATGGCAAAACACCGCCACACGGTAAGGTCAGGCCCTACATCAATAGCAGGTCTGCAGAAACCTCCTTTTGCCATAGAAGGAAAGGTCTTTATGAGTTTACCGTAATCGGCATCGTTAAAGGTACATAAAGGCAGGAAACAATCCAATCTTGACTCAACACCCATATCGGCAAATTTCAATAAAAATTCAGTAATTCTTTTTCCCATTTTCCTGTAATCATCAAAAGGAACGTGACGATTTTCATAGGAATGCATTGGAACGGCTACAGTCCATCTTAAATTTTTCAATTTATAATAATCCAGAATATCAAGAATAAAATCATATTCAAAATCTGTTTTATATATATTATATCCGGGTGTTACATCAACACCGAGAGAAATCATATAATCCAGATTTTTCATAAAAATTTCCCATTTCCCATCCTTATAATCAGAAGGATGGTTTGTGTTTAATACTACATGAATCTTTTCATTTGCAAGAAGATGAACAAGGGATTTATCAAAAATGCCTCCGCTGAAGACTACGACACTCTCGAAATCATCATCGTCGACTGTTATATTGATTATCTCTCTTATATCCGAGTGAAGCATAGGCTCTCCGCCCAGAAGTTTTACGGAACGATTCTTCGACTTTCTGAGAAAATTCAGCACTTTTCTGTAATTTTCAAGAGGCATCTGGTTTAAGCTACTGTCTTCTTCCAGTTTTTCCTTTGCAAAACAGTAAGGACAGTTATTGCTGCATTTATCGGTTAAAAGTATGTTCATAAAAGACGTGACGGGTGACGCGTAACGGGTGACGCGTAAAAACGAATCACTCATTACCCATTACTCCGTTACTATTACCACTCTCCCTGTACACAAAAATAGCCTTCCGGCTATTTATTTTATAAAAAACATTTAAAACCTTTAATTTTCTTTCAATAAATCAATTTCTTTATTATTCACGGAAAAAACAGCAGATGTAAATTTCCACTGTCCACCTTCTTTTACAAGCTCTGTTTTAAGTGTGCCTTCACCTTTTTCGCCTGTAACCGAAATACTCAGTTCTGCGTCTCCTGTATCGCCACTTACATTTACACTGCCGCCGGGAAACCAGCCGTAAGATTTTATGACACCTATCTCTTCTTTAACTTCAGAACTTTTCTCTATCACTTCCAGAGACATTTTATAGGCATCTGAATTTTTAATGGCTCCCATGACTCCGCCAAAAATTCCTCCGAAAACAATGGCAAAAAAAAGAACTGCTCCTGCTACCAGAAGAGCCAGACATCCGCAGCCTATTAAAATCCATTTTATATAACCTGGTTTTCTGTTATCCATTTGCCGATGCCTGTTTTAATTCCTGAGAAACAGCCGGTTTGAGTGCTTTTGCCATAACGTTGCCTCCCATAAGACCGCCTGCCACTGCACCTGCTGCCGCTCCCAGCGCCCCGAAACCAAGACCGAAGGAAAAAGCCATGGGGATAGCCATAGCCAGAGCTCCCAGAGCTACTTTCTGCCATTTTTTCAGTTTCACATTCTTAAGATGGGGCTCCAGATGTTTGTCTATCCATTTATTAATATCTGCACCGCAGTTTCTTATGGCCTGTTTTAATCTGGGTCCCAGTATTGCTCCTCCCGATCCCAGCAATGCACCCTTTATGGCTCCTGCTAGAATTCCGACAGGACCTCCTATGGCACCTGTGGCACCTCCTATTACTGCTCCCGATATTGCACCAAGAACTGCTCTTCCTGTCTGATCAAAAGCCTTGCCTCCTATACCGCCTGCCACTCCTCCCACAAGGGCTCCTGCAGGTCCGAGAATGGCTCCACCGAGTAAAGCACCGCCAAATGTTCCATCTTTTGCTGTTGCTTTTTCACTGCCATAAAGAGTACCTATGGCACCGCTGAAAGCACCGGCAACAGCAAAACTTACAGCACCGACAGGCCCGCCTACGACAGCACCGACTGCCGCACCGGTAGCAGCACCTGCAAGGGCTCCTGCCCCTGCATCACCGAGAATACCGCCCTTTTTACCTACTACGGTTCCTGCCACTGCACCTGCTATCCCGGCAGGAACTCCGTAAATCCCTGATGATGCAAACCCGCTCAGGGCTCCTGCCATAGCAGCTCCTCCAATAGAACGACTGCGCGTATCTCCTGATGTATCAATACCTTTTTCCGGTTCAAACCTTGGCTTTGTATATTCGTCTACTGCTCTTACAGATCTTTCGAATTTATCAACAATATTATGAATAAATCCTTCTTCCTGAGATATTTCATTTTTAACAGGTAAGCTTCTTAGATTTGCTGTCGCACTTCTCAGATTTGCTGTTCCACTGTTAACATTCATTATTATTTCTCCTATGCATCGCCGAAATGGCGTATAAGGTTAAAAGCTATTCCGCCGAGTAAACCTGTTACTGCACCTATGGCACATCCCATAATTGTTCCACCTACTTTACCATAGGTCTGGCTGGAAATTGTCTCCGTCTTACTTGACATAACAGGATTACCGGATGTATCAAGGACAGGCGCTTCTCTGTTAACATTTTCCCATCCTTTCGGAGCATAATCATGGGCATGGCTGTCAGGACCATGATCCCATCCTGACCAGTCATTCTGATACCAGTCTCTGGGTATCTGTCCCAGATTTTTATCTTCCATTACAGGAACAGGATAGGTTCTGGTTATCTCTACTGATTTCCCTTCCTGCATGGCCCCTGCAGCATAGCCTCCGACACCGCCTATTGCAGTACCTATTGCTGCGCCATGGAGAGCAGCTTTACCGCCTTCATCCATGTTTTGATAGGTACCTACTATGCTCTTATTATAAAAATTCTTTATCTTACCGGCAGTCTTCTGTAAAAAATTCTGTTCTTCCGGTTTTTCTTCTTTATTTATTTCCACCTTATCTTTTGTAGATGAAAGTTCTGTATCTTCTTCTTTTTTTGCCACAGAACCTGTCTGTTTAAAATTCTCTATTCTGTTATTACTGCCTATAATCACCTTTATTTCCTCCTTCCTGTTAATCCTCTTTAAGCTGTTTTACTACTTTAAATATATGAGAACAGACTGCACCTATTATTCCGCCTCCCACAGCACCTGCTCCGAGACCTATAAGAGCACCGCCAAGAGGGCCTATGGAATTTGAATGTTCCAGATGTGGTGTTTTCCATTCTCCTACCTTTGTCCAGCTTATAGTGGGATCATTTCTGTGCCAGTAACCGTCATGAACATAAGTATAATAAGTATAGGTATGACGGACATTTTCCGATGTATAATAAGTATAGGAAGAACCATCGCTGTTATAGCCTGTATGAGATACAGATTCGGTGGTATAATAAACATATTCATGTGCTACATAATGGCCGTCTTCCACATCTCTGTGTGTCCAGCCTTCTAACTTCGGATCTTTTATATCATGAGTCTGCCAGTTCTCAGTAACTTTATCTTTGGCAGCATTTTCATAGCCCATGGCATAACCTGCCACTGCTCCGACAGCACCGCCTCCTGCCGCGCCTATGGCCATCATTTTATTCATCTGAGATCTGGTCTTTGTATCAGGTGTATCTCCGATAATATGCTTCTGTATCCAGTTTCCTACTTTTTTACCAAATGGTTCGGCATTTCCTTCCGATGATCTGTCAAATTTATCCTGAACTTCAAGAGAATTATTTTCATCCTTTACTTCTTTTGGTTTAAAAGAAGATAAAGACTGACTTCTAATATCTGTTGTTGATTTAATATCCATTTTTTTCTCCTTTCATTACAAAAATCTACAATTATATAAAATTATAATAATATATAGTATTTATAAAAACAATCTTTTTTTGTAAACAAAATGTTAACTTTATAACAAAAATTTTTCAATAAAATATTATTACTGACTCGATCATAAGGGGTTGTCAAGAAATAACCCAATCATATTTACGTCTATATCGTGACGCGT
>CAYSLJ010000150.1:0-16509 GCA_964431735.1 uncultured Synergistia bacterium
ACGCGTAACGCGCAATGTCATTAAGTTAAGAAAAATGATTTTATAACTTGATATCACCCTGATGGAATGAGGTCTTATTTCCCTCCCTTGAGGGAGGGATTAAGGGAGGGTGTCTTTTATGTTCATAATAACGTCATTATAACAGGAAAAAAGTAAATATAAAAGAATGTATAATAAAAAAAATGAAGTGAAGTGAAAATGGAGACAAAAAAATTCTATAGAAAATGATTATCTTGATAAAATAAAGGAATTAACAACCTCAAAAGAAGTAATAAAAGGATATCGTATGAAAGAAAAAGATTTTATGCGAAACAGAAAATTACCATTCTGGCATGTTATAGTATTAATCCTGAGTGATTGGAAGAGTTCAATACAAAATCGAATTAATAATTTTTTTGAACGTCTTGGGAAATTAGACGAAGTGCCAACATCAAGCGCTTACAGTCAGGCTCGTGATAAATTAAAACCAGAGATATTCAAATTTTTATCGGATGAGTCAGTAAAATTTTTTTATGAAGAATATGAAAAAGAAGGATATGTAAAAAAATGGAATGGTTCTCTTCTGTGGGCTGTTGATTGTACCCGTGTAAACCTGCCTGATACCAAAGAAATGAGGGAACGATACAGCATTCAGAGCAACCAGCATAATACAGAAGGCGTATGTCAGGGATTAGCAAGCTGTTTATATGATGTTTTAAATGAAATATCAATAAATAGCTGCCTTGATAAACAAAAATCAGAGAAATTATTTATATTTGAAGACCATAAAGACTATTATAGTAAAGAAGCAATAGTTTTATATGATCGTGGTTATGTAGATTATTCAGTAATAGCCTATCACATAAAAGCAGGAATAGATTTTATAATCAGAGGAAAACGTGGAAAAACATTCAAGGAAGTAGAGAATTTCGTTAAAAGTAGCAATACTGATGCCATTGTAACGTTATCAGCTCCGAAAAGGCAAAAAGCGTTGATAGCTCTGGAAAGTCTTCCCGAAGAGGTAACAATAAGAGTAGTAAAAGTAATTTTAGATAATGGCGAAGAAGAAATATTACTTACATCATTACGAGAAAAAACTATATATAAAACTGAAGATTTCAAAGAAGTATATAATAAACGATGGGGCGTAGAAACCTACTTTGATAGGATAAAGAATCAGTTAGATATTGAGTGCTTCAGTTCCGGTAAAGTACATAATATGCAACAGGATTTTTACGGTATTATATTTTTAAGTATTGTAGAAAGTATGCTGGTAAAAAGAGAAAATGAAGAAATAGGTGAAGATTGCCGAAAAAAGGGAAGAAAATATCCTTATAAACTAAATAAATCTGTTTCATACAGGGCTATACTGGATCATGTATTTGAACTGTTTTCAGATGTTAATACTTCCGGTGAAGAATTGTTAGATAAAATGAAAAAGCTATTTAAAACCGGATTAACGCCTGTAAGAAAAGGAAGAAATTTTGAAAGAAAAAGGACAACTCCTTCAAAGAAGTTTAGATTTTATAAATATAGCAAAAGATACATTATTTGAAAGTTAGCTCATACAGTATATAATAATTAAGAAATAAGAAGATTAATAAATTAAAAACAGGGAGATAGCCAGGTAGAGGTGAGACGTAATTTAAGTCAAATAGCTAAAGAACTCAGGAAAAACTCTACAGATGCAGAAAATTTATTATGGAATAGATTGCGGGCAAAACAATTGAATGGTTTAAAGGTTAGAAGACAGCATCCTGTAGGAAATTATATAGTAGATTTTATCTGCATAAAAGAAAAAATAATAATCGAAGTAGATGGCGGACAACATACAAAAGAACAGGATAAGGAAAGAGAGGATTACCTTAAAGAACAAGGTTATATTGTATTAAGGTTCTGGAATAATGAAGTATTAACAAATATGGAAGGGGTATTGGAGGCTATAAGCATAGCCCTTTTAAAAACACCCTCTCCTTAATCCTCTCCCTCAAGGGAGAGGAAATAAGAGGCAAATCCCTTAAGCAGAAATACAATATTCCTTATCTTAATGCCATTGCGCGTAACGCGTTACGGGAGGAATAGATTCTCATACTTCGTTGTGACCGAAACGATTATGGCCGTTTTCATCTTTTCCCGGATAGAGGCAGTAACAGGCTCTAACCGTGTCATACGCGGCGGCAGCTGGAATAATAATGCCAATAACTGCCGGTCTGCTAACCGTAACAACAACGACCCGTCCAACCGCAACAACAACATCGGTTTTCGTCCTGTAAGCACAGACCTTTGCCTGATGGGTATTATTTAAGGATAATACTCCTGTTGCACAAATTTCTGTCCATGCCTCGTCCTGAGCCGGTAACTGGCCGGACAAAAAGCACTATACATTCTGCCCTCAGTAGGAAAGTCGAAAGGGGCAGAAGTTTTAATCCCTGTCTTTTTTCATCAATTCTTTAATTTCTTCTATCATGAGGCCTGTATATTTTACGATTAAATTAATATCTACTTTATCTTCAAGCATATTCCTGGCAGTTTCCATTTTCCCTTCCATTTTCCCTTCCATTTTTCCTTCCATTTTCCCTTCCATTTTCCCTTCCATTTTCCCTTCTATTTTCCCTTCTTCTTTGAATTCTTTATATAAAGCCTGCATAACCCTTGTCATACGTAACACCTCCAGCATTTTCCTTACATATTCTTCATCAATAAATTTGTCAGATATACCAACCAGGCAGCCTATTAAAAAGATCTGTTCATTTTTATCTTCCACCTTCTGAGCTAATTCTATAGCTTCTATAGCTCTTTGAGATTTATCTATAGAATTTTTCATAAGAGGAAGAAATATGAGATTTAATTTGTCATGTGTAGTTAATTTAAGACCTGCATTAATTTTTTCTTTCAGTTCATTATATGTTTTATCTCCGTCGTAATTACCCATAAAAACTGGCTCTACAATATATTTGATAGAACCGTGATCGAGATATACGGGAGCACTGTTTATACCTGCTCCATATATAACGGCAGTCCTGACAGGTTTTCTTTTTTGTTCGTAAAGAAGTGTATCATACAGTTTAAACCTTAACAGGTCATCTTCTTTTACTGTTGTTTGAAACTCAAGGTGCATATAAGAATCATCGGAAAGGTAAAAGACAAAATCCATACGTCTTTCATCTATCTGTATCTGAGGCAGTTCTGCCGGTTCTGCACAAACTATAGGAGCAGTTTTAAGACCGTAAAACTCCAGTGTCTGGTCTTTAAATAACCCTGTGAGTGATTTAAACACTATATCATAATTGGCATGGGCAATTTTTACATCATCGGATTTCATTAGAATCTATCTCCTCTGAGAAGTATTTTAATGACTTTATTTTCTCCAGGCTCATTATATCATATTTAAACGATTTTTGGAATTACTGACCCGAGCATAAGCGTTTAATAAACATGTTCCTCCCGTCACGACAACTTAAATTCTAACAGGTTATGAAATATGCTATAACATATTGGAGAATAATTAAAATGGATGATATTGTATAAAATGTTGAAAAATAAAGATTATAATTAAAGAAATTGCTTATTGTAAATAATCTTAATAAAAATCTTAACAAATTATTATATATACAAAATACTTTTGTAACATTTTTATATTACTGACCTGAGCATAAGCATTTAATAAAGGTCTTCCTCCCGTCACGCGTTACGCGTTACGCGTCACGAGAGCATATATTTATTATTTATGCTCACCTCAGTAACTATAAATATAAAATTGTTGCCTTAATATATAACCTGTGATATAATCTCCATAATCTCAAGGAAGGTAAAAAAATATGTTGAATCCGAATGATAAAAAAGCGATGGAATTGAAAGTGGATATTCCTCAGGAAAAACTGGAGGCAAATTATTCCAATTCTGTTCTCATGCAGACAAGCCCCTATGATTTTATATTTAATTTTGGCCAGCAGCTCGGCAATACCCTGAAGGTCAATTCCAGAGTCGCTATGAGCCCCCAGCATGCCAAATCTTTTCTTAAAATCTTAAAGGATAATATAGAACAGTATGAAAGAACCTTCGGCGAAATAAATCTTATACCTCAGATAGTAAGAAATCCCGAAGAAGAAACAATGCCTCCCTTTTATCCGCAGAATTAAAACATGGTCATATCATTCGCGGTATGAGGTTGAAGCCTGAAAATAGTTCTTGATAGATTTTTATCTCTATGATATAATATTTTTTTGTAAAATTAAAGTACAAGGAGGCCATGGGAATATACCCGGACTATTATGAAAAAAAATATACATCCAAAATGGTTAGAAGCAGATGTTTCCTGCGTATGCGGAGAAAGTTTTAAAACATTTTCTACGAAAAATGTACTCAAGGTTGAAATTTGTTCTAAATGTCACCCGTTTTTTACAGGTAAACAGAAAATAGTCGATACTGAAGGTAGAGTAGAGAAGTTCTTCCAGCGTTACGGTATGAAAGAAGAACTGGAGAAAATTGCCAAAGAAAAAACCAGTAATTAGTGATAGGTGATGATGAGTGATGGGTAAAATATTCTCTCACCTCTCACTTTTCACTGTTTAAAGGAGATGTTTTTGTGCCCTATAAATCAAAGGGTGGTTGGATTGAAATTATCTGCGGAAGCATGTTCAGCGGTAAAAGCGAAGAACTTATAAGAAGGATCAGAAGAGCGAAAATTGCAAAACAAAAGGTTAAAACCTTCAAACCTTTTTTAGACGATCGTTATGCCAGAGATGCAGTAGCTTCCCATAATGGAGAAAAGATAGAAGCACTTCGTGTGGAACATCCTGATGATATCTGGAAGTATCTTGACGATGATACACAGGTAGTTGCCATAGATGAGGTTCAGTTTTTTTCTCCTTCTATTGTTTCTGTGTGCCAGGACCTTGCCGACAGGGGAAAACGTGTTATTCTGGCCGGTCTGGATCAGAATTTTAAGGCAGAACCGTTCGGCCCTATGCCTCAACTTCTTTCTATTGCAGAAAATGTTACAAAACTTCATGCCATATGTATGGTATGCGGAGAAGAAGCTTCCCGGTCACAGAGAATAATAAACGGTAATCCTGCAGGAGCTGACAGTCCTACCATACTGGTAGGTGCATCGGAATCCTATGAAGCACGGTGCCGTAACTGTTATCAAAAGGGTTAATGTCGTATAAACTTAATCTTCCCGTTCGCAATACTTATAAATTTGCTTATGTTACCTCATAGCTGATAAAAGGAATATAATATGTTAATAAATGTCTCTGAAAAATCCCCTGAAACTTCTGCCGATAAAGATTTTCTCTATGGCGGACAGGCTGTCATAGAAGGTGTCATGATGAGGGGAAAGACCCACATGGCAGTAGCAGTAAGAAAAGATAATAAAGAAATAGCTCTTCATAAAGAAGAATTAAATACCTTTTTAAAAAGATATAAATTTCTGGATAAACCCCTTATAAGAGGCTCTGTAGTGCTTGTAGATGCATTGAGAATGGGTGTAAGGGCACTGTTTATTTCTGCAAAAGAAAGCCTGGGAGAAGAAGAAGCCCAGAAAGAACTGGGTGCCGGTGCCATAGGTGTCACTTTTTTCTTCTCTTTTCTTATAGGTATAGCTCTTTTCATAGTTTTTCCCACATGGGTTACAAATCTTGTTAAAGCACAAACACAACATATTACAGATGTTTTTACCAATAAAGATATTTTTAATGTAATCTTTTTGAATTTTACGGAAGGATTTATAAGGGTTATTATTTTCCTCGTTTATGTTCTGCTTATATCACAGATGGCGGAAATAAAGAGGATTTTTCAGTATCATGGTGCAGAACACAAGGTTATTTATAATTACGAATCCGGAAAACCCCTGACTGTAGAAAATGCAAAAACCTTCAGCTGCCGTCATCCTCGATGCGGCACAAGTTTTATCATTATGGTTCTCCTGATGAGTATTATTCTCCATGCTCTCTGGGGCTGGCCTGAACTCTGGGTGAGAATAGTCTCAAGGATTGTAATGCTGCCTGTTATAGCAGGGCTGGCCTATGAAATGACCAGGCTGGCAGGGAAGAAGAATCCTTTTTTTAGCATTCTTGTTCGTCCGGGAGTATGGCTTCAGGTGCTTACTACAAGAAATCCCTCTGACGATCAGCTTGAAGTGGCCATAAAGGCTTTTAAAGAAATTTTACCTGAAAGCTGTGCCGGAAATATTCCTTCTCCGTCTGCTTCATGAAAAAAAAGGTTTTTTCTCATTTCAGTCTCGGTTGTAAAGTGAATCAGGCAGAAATGGACAGCCTCCATAGACTATTGCTTCAGAATGGCTGGCAGACAGCCTCCCCTTCTGAGAAAGCTGATCTCTGCATAATCAATACCTGTACTGTAACCAGCATGGCAGACAGGAAATCCCGTCAAAAAATAAGAAGGGTTATAAATGATAATCCCGATGCTTTTATTATAGTTACAGGATGTTATGCGGAAAACAGTAAAGAAGAAGTAGAACAGATTGAAGGGGTAAGTCTTGTCCTTGGAAATGAAGAGAAATGCTTTCTTCCTGAAATTTTGAAAGAAAAATCCATAATTGAACATACTGTTTTTGATTCCGGTTATTCTGATTTTATCCATGAAGGCAGAACAAGAGTATTTGTAAAAGTACAGGAAGGATGCGAAAATTTCTGCTCTTATTGCATAATTCCGTATGTCAGGGGAAAAATAAAGAGTGTTCCTCCCGGGGAAGTAATAGAGAGAGTGAAAAATCTTTCTTTGAATGGATATAAGGAAATTGTTTTAACAGGTATAAATCTCGGAACTTACGGCCACGATACAGGAAGTATAAATCTTACGGAATTACTCGATTTGATATGCAGTACGACAGACATTAAGAGACTCAGACTAAGTTCCGTAGAACCTGATATAAACGGAAAATTTCTTGATCTGTTTCTGAAATATAAAAATCTCTGCCCCCATCTTCATATTCCCCTTCAGCATGGACATAATAAAATACTTCATGCTATGAACCGCCATTATACTGTAGAACAATACAGAGAACTGATAAACATGGCAAGAACAAAAATACCAGATCTTGCTGTTACTACAGATGTTATGACAGGTTTTCCCGGTGAAGAAGATGAATATTTTTATGCTACAAGAGATTTAATAGAAGAATTACAATTTGCGAGACTTCATGTATTCTGTTATTCTCCCAGAGAAGGAACTGCTGCTTTTGCATTTCCAGGACAAATAGATGAAAAAATCAAGCATGAGAGAAGCAAGATTTTAATAAAAACAGGAGAAGCTATGGTAGAAAAGTTTTATAAGAAATTTATCGGAAGAACTATGGATGTTTTATTTGAACATAAACCTGATAAAAAAACCGGTCTACTCAAAGGTCTTACAGGAAATTATCTTTCTGTCCTGGCTCCGGGAGAAAAGATTTTTTCAGGACAGATAATGAATGTAAAGATAAAAGGTATGGAAGATAAATTTTTATCGGGAGAAATTTTATGAGAAATGTGAAGAGTGAAGAGAGGTATACTTTCTCATTCTTCGTTGTCACTGAACGGTCATGTCCGTCAGAGTAAAAAAATAATTTCTGAAAATCTATAATCAGTGAATATAATGTAATTTTCAATAAATTATAGATAATCCTCGCGTTACGCGTTACGCGTTACGATTCTCATAATTAAGAAGGAGTTACTGGTGAATAATGTTCTATCTTTTTCACTTTTCACTATAATGAAAATTTCTCTCACTTTTAAGAGGAAAGTAAGGAAATAGTATGGAATATTATAAGGGCTAAAAAATTTCTCATACCAGATAAAGAGGAGAATTAAAGGAATTTATGGAAAAAACCGATGTAAAACAGAAACCTGAAGATTTATGGATAAAATGTGAGCAATGCGGGGAAGTAATATACCAGAAAGATTTTCTGGTTGAGCTGAAGATATGCCCCAAATGCGATCTTCATTATCCCCTTAATGCTATGGAAAGAATAGATACTTTTTTAGAGAAGGATTCTTTTAAGGAAATAGATAAAAATTTATCTTCCCTTGATCCTCTTGAATTTGGTGAAGGTTACAGGGCTAAATTACTGAAGGACAGAAAACAAACCGGATTGAATGAGGCAATTGTAACCGGTACAGGCAATATTGGGAAACACAGAATAGTTTTTGGTGTAATGGATTTCCGGTTTCGAGGTGCCAGTATGGGATCAGTTGTAGGTGAAAAAGTAGCAAGATCAGTAGAGGTTTCCCTGAAAGAAAAAATACCTGTTATACTGGTGTCAAGTTCCGGTGGTGCAAGAATGCAGGAAGGTATGTTTTCATTGATGCAGATGGCAAAAACCAGTGCTGCTCTGGGAAAATTGAGTGGAACAAATATACCTTATATATCCATACTGGCCAATCCTACTACTGCCGGTGTGGCAGCAAGCTTTGCTTCCCTTGGAGATATTATTATAGCGGAACCAAAAGCACTTATAGGATTTGCAGGGCCCAGAGTTATAGAACAGACAATCAGACAGAAATTGCCGCCTGGCTTTCAGAGAGCGGAATTTTATCTGGAACATGGTATGATAGATATGGTTGTCCATCGTAAAAAACTCAGGGATACTGTTGAAAAATTACTTGATTTTTTAAGCCCCGTTGAGTAAAGGAGATTAATATGAAAGGTGAACTTCCAATAGAAAAACCGCTCCAGGAACTGGAAGCAAAGATTTTAGAACTAAAAAAACTATCGGCTCATGCAGATATAGATCTGTCTGCAGAAATAAATGCTCTCGAAGAAAAAGCCAGAAATTTTAAGAAAGACTTTTTCCAGAATCTTAATCCATGGGATAAAGTTAAAGTGGCAAGACATCCTCAGAGGCCTTTTACCCTTGATATTGTGGAACGAATTTTTCAGGATTTTACAGAACTTCATGGAGACAGAATTTTTCGTGATGATCCTGCTATAATAGGAGGCCCTGCTTTCCTTGACGGACAGAGGGTCATGGTTATGGGACATCAGAAAGGAAGAGATACAAAGAAAAATCTTGCCAGGAATTTCGGTATGCCCTATCCGGAAGGATTTAAAAAAGCAGCAAGACTTATGAAAATGGCAGAGAAATTTTCTCTTCCTGTTATTTCTTTTATTGATACACCCGGCGCCTATCCTGGTATAGGGGCAGAAGAAAGAGGACAGTTTGTAGCAATAGCGGAAAATCTCCTCATGATGTCACAACTGAAGGTTCCTGTTATAGTTGTAGTCATAGGAGAAGGCGGAAGCGGAGGCGCTCTCGGCATAAGTGTGGGAGACAGAATTTTAATGCTTGAACATTCCATTTACTCCGTAATTTCACCTGAAGGATGTGCTTCTATTCTCTGGAGAGATGCCGGAAAAGCAGATGAAGCGGCAAAAGCATTGAAACTTACCGCTCAGGATCTCATAAAATTTAATATTATTGATGAAATAATACCGGAACCTCTTGAAGGTGCCCATACAGATATTGATTTTACCTCAGAAAATATAAAAATCGCTATAAAGAAAAATCTGGAAGAAATAAAGAAAATACCGGTTAAGAAAATTGTTGAATTAAGATATGAAAAATATAGAAAAATAGGTGTGTTTAAAGAAGGACGTGACGCTTAACGCGCCATGCGTGACGGGAGGTATATATTGGTTTAAAGTATAATCCACGCGTCACACGTCACGCGTTACGCGTTACGATATTTTAAGGAGAGGAAATGTACCACAGGAGAATTGCCGTAATGACTGCTGGCGGGGATTCACCCGGTATGAATGCAGCTATAAGAGCAATAGTGGTGAAAGCTATTGAGTATGGCTTCGAAGTACTTGGAATAAAAAGAGGCTGGATGGGTCTTCTGAATGAACAGATTGAAGATCTCAATATAAATTCCGTATCAGAGATATTGCCTCTGGGAGGAACTATACTCGGAACTTCAAGACAGAATCCTCTCAAACAGCCTGATGGTGAAAAAAAAGTTCTTGCCAATATAGAAAAAAATAAAATTAATGCTATAATTGTAATAGGAGGTAGAGATTCTCTTACCGTAGCAACTAAAATTGGCAGAGTAGGAGTCAATGTAATAGGTATACCAAAGACCATTAATAATGATATAGCCTATACGGATTATTGTATCGGTTTTGATTCTGCCAGAGCAATTGTATGTGATTGTATTGATAAATTAAGTACAACCGCTTTTTCCCATCACAGGGTTATGATTATAGAAACAATGGGAAAAGAAACAGGGTGGATTGCTCTCCTTGGGGGACTATCAGGCGGTGCAGACTGGATATTAATCCCTGAAGTTGAATTTGATATAGAAGAAGTATGCAGACAGCTTTATAAAAGGCGTACTTCAGGGAAACATTTCAGTGTTGTAGTTGTAGCAGAAGGCGTAGTTTTGCCAAATATGAAGAAAGAAATTCTGGATATTAAAGATGAATTCGGACGTCCCAGATACGATCTTCGTAATGTAGGAAAAGCTCTTGGTAGCTATATTGAACTGTCGACTAATTTTGAAACAAGAGTCACTGTACCCGGTTATCTTCAGAGAGGCGGTATACCTACGTCTTATGACAGAATACAATCTACTCATCTTGGTATAGCTGCTGTAGAAACGGTAAAGGACAGGATGTCCGGTGTAATGCTTGCCTATCAGGGCAATAAAATCTGTCGTGTAGATATGGAAGATGCTCTTATAAATTCTCCCAGAGTAGTAGATCTGGAACTCTATGAGGAAGCCAGGCTATTTTGTGATATTTAAAAGAGGAGCAGGTCATGAAGAGAAATAAAAAAAGATTTTATTATACATTATTGTTATTAAGTCTTTTTAGCTTATTAACTGTCAACCTGTTAATGGTTCTTAACAGAACTTCCATAGAATCTGATAAAATGGATAAGAAAATATGTTATATGGAAAATCATATAGACAAATTACGGGAAGAGAACGGAGTCTTAAGAAAACAGATAGGGCAACTGGAAAATGGAGAATATATAGAAAAGATAGCAAGAGAAGAGCTTGGAATGGTAAAAAATAACGAAATAGCTCTTGTAGAAATAAATAGTAGTCCAAATAATGATATAACAGATAATAATATGCAAGGAAGGGAGGGGACACAGTCTATAAGAAGAACACCAGGTACTATAGAACTTTCAAAGAAAAGTGTAAAAGATTTTTTCAATAAGCTCTTTAACTCTATAAGTATAAAAGAGTAATCTTGACATGAATGTAGGGCTAAAGTATAATGAATATTCACTTAACATATAAAAAAACAGTTTTCTATTAAAGAGCTGGTTAAGTGTTTTATACAGAAGAAAGGATTGTGCTAGAAAGGTGTCCCTGGAAATAGGAGTAATTGTAGAAGGAAAAGTTGTAAGTATAACTAAATTTGGAGCTTTCATTGAACTTCCGAATGGTCAGACAGGCCTTGTTCATATATCTGAAATTTCTTCGGAATATGTAAAGGAAGTCAAGGATTTTCTTAAAAAAGATGATAAGGTAAAAGTAAAGGTAATAGGGAAGAATAAAAAGGGAAAATTTGATTTATCTATCAAACAGGCCAAATTACCTGAACCGGGACAGGAAAAACCTGTTCAGAAAAAGAAGTTCAGGCCATCAGGTGATGGAGAGACAAGATCAAATGTCAGTCAGAGTGCTTCAAGAAAACCAGGTGTGAATTTTGAAGAGAAACTTGCCCAGTTTTTGAAAGACAGTGAAGAAAGACAGCTTGATCTTAAAAAGAATACTGAGGCAAAGAGAAGTAAAGGCCGTTACAATAGATAGAATCAGATTTGTTTTTTTATGTACTTATTAATTTTTTGCCTGTCTTTTATTGGTAAGTATAAAAGAGCAGGGGGTGAGATTTAACGGAGTTAAGAAGGTTTGTATGAAATGAGTGTTCATGCAAATAAGACTCTATTAAAAAATGATCCTGTGAAGATGCTCTCCATATGTTAATGAAGGGAGATAATAATTTATAATGGGTACTATATTTTTTATTGCAGCAGAAAGCGATATCGTACTTCCACAGCTGAATTCAAACCAATATGGCATTCTTATAGCTGTACTTTTGTCAGCATTTATAGCTCTTGCCTATGGAGGATGGATTGTATTCAGTGTCAGAAAAGCAGATAAAGGCTCAGAGGCAATGCAGGATGTAGCAAAGGCAATTCAGGAAGGAGCCAATGCTTATCTTAATCGTCAGGCAAAGACGATGTTTGTATTCGTTGTTATTATGACTGTTATTCTCGGTTTTATGTACTGGAATATTTATGCAGAATTGCCTAACAGGCTTGCTCTGACAATAGGTATTTCAATAGCTTTTTTCCTTGGAGTTCTTGCTTCCTACGGGGCAGGCCGTATGGGTATGTGGCTTGCCGTTCAGGGAAATTTGAGGGTTGCTGTGGCAGCTTTGAAAAGTTTTAAAGGAGCTCTTGAGGTTGCTTTTAATGCAGGAACGGTATCGGGTATGTTTACCATAGGCCTTGGCCTTCTCGGAGCTACTATTATATTTCTTATTTTCAAAGAGAATGCCATGAAAGTTCTTGTAGGATTTGGATTTGGCGGTTGCCTTGCTGCTCTCTTTATGAGGGTAGGGGGAGGAATATTTACAAAGGCAGCAGATGTAGGAGCAGATCTTGTTGGTAAAGTTGAAAAATCTATTCCTGAAGATGATCCCCGTAATGCTGCAGTAATAGCGGATAATGTGGGAGATAATGTGGGAGACTGTGCCGGTATGGCTGCTGATGTATTTGAAAGCTATGAAGTAACACTTGTGGCAGCAATTATACTCGGAGCAGGTGCTTATCTCGGTTTTGTCGATAAATTCGGAGCAGAACTGGCTTCTTCTATGACTCTTGCCCTTATACTTTATCCTCTCCTTGTGAGAGCTGTAGGAGTATTTGCCTCAATTCTCGGCACCTGGTTTGTTAAAGGTACAGAGGATATGAAAGATCCTATGGTTCCTATTACAACAGGTTTTCTTGTATCCGCAGGGGCGGCTCTTGCCGGATGCGGTGTTGTGAATTATATATTTTTAAATTTCACCACACCCGGTGCTCCTGAATGGTGGCGTTTTTTTGCTGCCACTGCAGCAGGTGTTTTTCTGGCGGTAATTATACTGTATCTTACCAATATGTATACCCATATTGATAAAGGCCCTGTTACTGAAACGGCAGCTTCAGCAAAAACCGGTTCTGCCACTTTGATACTTACAGGACTTGCCCATGGTATGCAGAGCAGTGTGTGGGCTATCCTTGTTATAGCTGGATGTGTGGAAGCTTCTCTGCTGATATTTAACGGATATCCTGCACTTCAAATGTATGGAGTAGCACTTGTAGGGCTTGGACTTCTTACTACTACCGGTTATATTCTTGCCATGGATACATACGGCCCCATTACAGATAATGCAAACGGTATATTTGAAATGTCCGGTGCCCTGAAAGAAGGCGGCGGCGAGAATAAAAGAGCCCATGAAATTGTAGCAAAACTGGATGCCATAGGAAATACTACAAAAGCACTCGTGAAAGGTCTTGCTATTGCCACAGCCGTAATTGCTGCCACATCACTCTTCAGTTCTTTTGTGGAAGAGGCCGGGCTAATGCCAATGAATATTGGTGCAATAACAAAGGAAAAATTAGAGTTTATAGGAATACAGGTCAACCAACCGGGTGTCTTTATAGGACTTCTTATAGGTGGAGCAGTTCCTTTCCTTTTCTCAGGAATGGCCATAAATGCTGTCGGAAGAGCTGCCTCTCTGGTAGTGGAAGAAGTAAGACGTCAGTTTAGAGAAATCGACGGTATAATGGAAGGAAAGAATAAACCTGAATATTCAAAATGTGTTGATATCTGTACTACTGCAGCACAGAAAGAACTTATAGGCCCTGCCATACTGGGTATATTTACTCCTATCCTTGTAGGTTTTGCTTTTGGTGTTACTGCTCTTGGGGCATTTCTTGCAGGTTCCATACTTACAGGTCAGCTTATGGCTGTTTTTATGTCCAATGCCGGTGGTATATGGGATAATGCAAAGAAGAAAATAGAAGAAGGTTTCCTTGGAGGTAAAGGCAGTGAATCTCACAAGGCAGGAGTAGTAGGCGATACAGTGGGAGATCCTCTTAAGGATACTGCAGGCCCCGGTTTAAATCCTCTTATAAAGGTTATGAATCTGGTAGCTATTTTGATAGCTCCTGTTGTAATAGCTCCTTCTATGGGTTTAAGGATTGGCGTAATAGCTGTTGCACTTATAGCACTGGCTATTTCTGTATGGATGAGCAATAAAAGTAATGTAACTATAGAAGAAAAGTCTGCTTAAGTTATTGCAAAGTTAAAATCTATATGATATAATTACAGGAATTTCAAATAGCCGGGGTGGCGGAAATGGTAGACGCAGAGGACTTAAAATCCTCCGGGCCTTAAAGCCCATACCGGTTCAAGTCCGGTCCTCGGCAGAAGTTGACAGGGATTAATGAGATTAGAAGGATTACCAGGACTGTTCATCCTGGTAATTTTGTTTATGTCCTGATCCTGTTAGCGACCATGACCTGTTCGGGACCAACGAATTATGAGAATCTGTTCCTCCCGTCACCACGTTACGCGTGACGATTTTCATATAAGTCCAGAGTCGATTTTCCTGTACCCGTACCACATAGAAGGGGTATTAAAACTATATCCTATATGTCCATTTTTATCTATTCCTATAATTCCACAACTGCAATTTGCGCCGGTAGCCTCATCTGTTGCAATTTGAACTGCTTCCGAAGCAGAATAGTCTCTCATTAATTCTACCGCCCTTTTTGTAAGAAACTGTTTTATGATTGCTTCACCATGTCCTGTGGCAGATGCTCCTCCGTATACGGACACATAGGTTCCTGCTCCCATTATGGGAGTATCTCCTACTCTGCCATATAATTTTAACCATATACCTCCTGTAGAAGTAGCTGAAGCAATATTTCCATTATTATCCATACATACAGCTCCTACTGTGCCGTATTTTTCTCTGTTTTTATAGTAGTTATTACTGAAAGCTTTAAGTTTTTTCCAGTATCTTAATTCTCCTCGTTCCGTTTCATCTTTATCAAAAGAATCCCTGAGTTCTTTCCATCTTTTTTTTCTTTCTTCCGGGATTTCTGTAAATTCAGGAAAACCGGTAATACGGGCAAAATCCACTGCCCCTTTACCGTTTAATATGAGATGATCCGTTTTTTCCATTACCTTTCTTGCCACACTTACAGGATTTTTGACTCCGTAAATAGATGCTACAGAACCGAAATTCCCATCGTCTGTCATTATAGAAGCATCCATTTCTGCAAAACCATCATAATTAAGAACAGAGCCATATCCTGCATTGAATATTTCTTCGTCTTCCATCATATTTACGGCTTTTTCTACTATGTCAATAGCTGTAAGATTTTTATCTCTTATAATTTCTGTTATCTCATCCAGGATTCTTTCTATAATTTTTTTCCCTTTTTCTTCTCTTTTTTTATCTATATTTCCGGCTCCGCCGTGAATTATAATACAGGCCATTGTTACTCTCCTTATTTGCTGATAATTTCATGGGGCAGACAGGGTCTGCAGAATATGCCATATACTTTTTCTCCCTGAAAATAAAAATACTCATTCGGTGAGTATTTTGTGAAAAAATCTAACAGAGTGTCAAGGTTTTTACCCTGAATTTCTTCTGGAATATATTTCTCCGATATGTGTTCAAGATTAACTATATCTTTACACTTCCACATAGTGGCTTTCCTTGTACAGTTTTCTATATAATCAGGTACATTATATACTGTAAGGAAAATTTTTTGAGGTCTGTAAGGTTCTGAGCCACTTATTTTATAGTCTTTCAACATAGTATAAATGTCTCTTAATTCCTCCGAATCTCTGTCATTAAAGTTTACTGTTCTGCTGTGTTTTTCTATATTGATAGTTATTGAATAGGATATGTTATTTTTTTCATTTTTTTCATTCTTTATGGTGAAAAATTTTTTTTCTTCTAGAATCTCTTTCAATAGTTCCTGTATATTTTTTTCCTTCAACGTTATTTTTTTCATTATCGGATAGTTATTCTGAGAAGAGTATATTTCCTTTTTTTCTCTTTCCATTCTGTATATTAATATTTTATTCCCGTAAAGACAGAAGTCGATTATATTTGATAAAACTACCTGTCTGACAGGTAGATTTGAACGGTTTATTTCAGATTTTATTATAATACTCTCAGGTCTGGAGGAGTATTTGATTAAAGATACAGGTGCAGGTGATGGCTCTGCCTTTTTAGCTGTATTACATCCATAACAGGTAGTAAGTAATAATATTAATATAAAAATATATTTAAACATAATTTTCTCCTTTTAAATTGTCATTCCTGATTTCATAAATCGTGATGGATGATGCAAATGTATAATAATTTTTTACGCATTAAACATCATGAATTGTTTAAATTATAACAGGTTATGAAATATACTATATATTGTGCTTATCTTAATAATATCCTGCATAATTGCGTTTAAAAATGACAGGTGATTTTACATACAAGGGAAAAAGAAATTTG
>CAYSLJ010000151.1:0-16504 GCA_964431735.1 uncultured Synergistia bacterium
ATTGTTCCTACATTTACATGAGGTTTCGTCCTCTCAAATTTTTCCTTTGCCATCTGTTTTCTCTCCTCTCGATAGCATTTATTTTAATCTAAAAATAATTCGCTAAAAAATAGAATCACTTCTGCCAGGCAGAAGTAGGATTTTATCAAGTCATTCTATTTATACAGCCCACGACCGGGATTGAACCGGTGACCTCATCCTTACCAAGGATGTGCTCTACCATCTGAGCTACATGGGCAGACTGGAGCGGGAAACGAGACTCGAACTCGCGACTTCCAGCTTGGAAGGCTAGCGCTCTACCAACTGAGCTATTCCCGCTTAAATGGGCAGGGGTGGATTTGAACCACCGTAAGCGTTTGCTAACGGATTTACAGTCCGTCCCCTTTAGCCACTCGGGCACCTACCCAGAAAAGCCGACGATCCGATTTGAACGGATGACCGGCTGATTACAAATCAGCTGCTCTACCACTGAGCTACGCCGGCAAGATCGTAAATGCTATTATACAATATTTATATTACACAGGTCAAGGGGGTAAAAAACTTTTTTTTATTAAAAATTTCTTTCACTCAGATTCTTTTCTATCTTCCTCTTGACTCTCTGAAGAGCATTATCAATAGATTTAACATGACGTTTTAAATCATCGGCCATCTCCTGATAAGATTTCCCTTCAAGATAGGACTGAAGAACCTGACTCTCAAGTTCACTTAAATTCTCCTGAATCTTTTCCTTTATATCATCGGAAAGTTCATGACTTATGAATACTTCCTCCGGATCTGCTATACTTGAACTGGATATAATATCCATCATAGTCCTGTCCGATTCTTCGTCATATATAGGTTTATTCAGTGAGATATAAGAGTTTAACGGTATATGTTTCTGCCTGGTAGCAGTTTTTATTGCTGTAATAATCTGACGGGTTATGCACAGTTCTGCAAAAGCTCTGAAGGATGAAAGTTTATCACTTTTAAAATCCCTTATAGCTTTATATAATCCAATCATACCTTCCTGGATAATATCTTCTCTGTCAGCACCTACTAAAAAGTAAGATTTGGCTTTAACGCGAACAAAATTTTTATATTTATTGATGAGATACTCAGTGGCCACCTCATTACCATTTTTAGCAGAACTGACTATATCTTCATCGGAAATATCCTGATATTCATCGAGTAAAGCGTTATGGCTACCAAACCTTATCATATTTATCTTATTCCTCCAATTAAAATCTATCTGAAAAGATAAATTTTTAAAATTTTTATTACCGGAAGCCAGCAATCAAATGTTTTCAAATCTCCCCTTCACTGAAAATCTCCTCTATAAAATATAGATTCTCAAACATACAGTCTTTGAAAAGTCCGCGAAGAACAAATGATAAATTCCCTGGAAGAGTAATCATATAATTTATAGAAGGCTTTTAATTATAGTAGAATATAGTAATTATTATAAGTGTCTTATCGAAATAAGTCAAGAGTTTAACGTGATTTTACCTTTTTTATCAATCTTATTCTTTCTCTGTCGCAAACTCTCGTATAATACGATACCACATGCAACTGAAACATTAAGGGAATTAATTCTGCCCATGACAGGTAATTTAATTGTAAAATCACAATTCTTTTCAACAAGAGGCCTCAGGCCTTCTCCTTCACTGCCTGCTACAATACAGACAGGGCCTGTTAAATCAACTTCAGTATAAGAAGATGTACCTGATAAACTGAGGCCAAAAACCCAGTAGCCATGTTCTTTCATTTTCCCTATTGCAGTATTCAAATTAACCACTCTGGCAACAGGAATATAGGCGAGAGCTCCGGCAGAAGATTTTTCTACAGAAGGCGTAACCTGAACAGATCGCCTTTCAGGTATAATTACTCCTCCCACACCGGCACATTCGGCAGTTCTCAATATAGAGCCGAAATTACGTGGATCCTGAATGGAGTCCAATAAAAGTATTGTTTCTCTTTTATCGGCCGGTATGTCAAAAAATTCTTCCAGTGTAAGATAATTATAGCTATCCACAAGGGCAAGAACTCCCTGATTGTTCTCACCACCCATAGAATTCAGTCTTTCCTGGTCAATAAAATGATATTTTATGCCTTTTTCCCCTGCCAGCTTCTGTATTTCAGAAATTATACCGCTTAATTTAACTCCTCTGGCAAAGAAAATTTCCTTTACTTCCCTGTCTGATTTCAGGGCTTCCATGACAGGATTTCGTCCTTTTATATAATCTTTCATACACATAACCTCACTTTAAAGTGAGTAGTGAATAGTGAGTAGTGAATATATTCCACTCACCACTCACCACTCACCACTCACCGATTTACCATTCCGGTTTCTTTAAAAAATCCCAGAAACCGGGTTTATCTTTCGGAACACTCCTGTCAATATACCACCACCAGTGATCTTTAGGAGGTTCTTTTCTTATCTGTTCCATTATGAAATTTTTTCTTCCTATTTCTTTAACGGCAACGGTTCTGCGTGAACGGAGTATCTGATCCAGTTTTACAAGTCTGGTCCAGTATTTACTCAGGTCAATCTCATAGTTATTTAAAAAAGATAATATTTCCTGTATTTCATCTCTATAGTTTAACATCAATTTTGCAGTAATACCGTTTTTACCTATATTATTTATGAATCTCTCATAATCATCCATTACTTCATTAAGATATGATATATGAGCCTGAAGTTCTTCCTCTGTCAGACCATCCGGTTCTTCATTATCTTCTAGATTATCGGGCATATCATCATTCATATAAAAATTCCTCCGGAAACGTGACGCGTGACGCGTGACGCGTAACGCGAGGATTATAGATTTTAACTTTTTACAAGACTTACAGTGCAATATGCAGCAATACCTTCTCCTCTTCCCGTAAAACCAAGATTTTCCGTGGTAGTAGCTTTAATATTTATGCTGTCATGGTCTACCATCATTATATTTGAAATATTTTCTCTCATTTCTTCAATAAAAGAAGATACTTTAGGTTTTTCTGCCACTATTATACTATCCAGATTATTTAATTTATATCCCTTATCTTTAATTTTATTACGAACTATTTCCAGAAGTGTCAGGCTTGATATACCCTTATATTTCATATCATTATCAGGAAAGTGATATCCAATGTCTCTCTCACCTGCCGCTCCGAGCAGTGCATCCATAATGGCATGAAGAAGAACATCTGCGTCAGAATGACCCAGAAGTCCTTTTTCATAAGGTATTTTAACGCCGCCAAGAATAAGATCCCTTCCGGGTACAAGCCTGTGAACATCAAATCCATTTCCGACTCTAAACATAATCAGGTGAAACGTGACACACAACATATAACGGGTAAAACCAGGTCAACAGGCAGTTTCACGCGTCACGCGTCACGCGTCACGCGTCACGTATTCCCCTCACTTCGGTTTGGCAAAAATCATCTTTCCTGCTACAGTCTGAAGTACACTGGTTACCAGAACCTGAAGAGTACTTCCTATAAATTTCTTTCCTCCCTCGACAACTATCATAGTACCGTCATCAAGATAGGCCACTCCCTGACCAAACTCTTTACCGTCTTTAATGATATGGACAGACATTTCTTCACCCGGTAAAACAACCGGTTTAAGTGCATTGGCCAGTTCATTTATATTCAGTACCAGAACTCCATGAAGCTCTGCAACTTTATTTAAATTATAATCATTTGTAATAATTTTACCGTTTATATCTTTAGCAAGACGTATTAATTTTGCATCCACTTCCTGAATATTCTGATAATCCTTTTCATAAATATGTATGGGTATGTTGGGATCTTTCCTCATCTTATTCAAAACATCAAGACCACGACGGCCTCTGTTTCTTTTTAACGAATCAGAAGAATCTGCTATATGCTGCAATTCCTGAAGAACAAAACGAGAAATAATTATTACTCCTGCAAGAAAGCCTGTGCGGCAGATATCAAGTATACGGCCATCTATAATTACACTGGTATCAAGTATTTTAAATCTTTCACTGTTTATTTCATCTGTCAGAAAATCCTTAATACCACTGTCCATGCCGGGAATATCTTTTTTTAATTTATCGGAACTCAATACATTATGTAATCCGACATTTATTGATATTATAATACCTAAATAAGCAAAAAAAGCAGTCATAAATATAACGACTAAAGGATGAATAAAATTTGAAATAGTAAATAATAAATTATCCCCTATAAAAGAAAAAGGAAGAAAAAGTAAATAAAGAGGCCTTAATAAAAGAGAATTAACTATAAGTCCAAGTATTAATCCAATAGCACCTGCTATTAATTCCTGAGGAGTATATTTCTGAATATAATTTCTCACAAATTCTACAGAATAATTAAAAAATCTTATTAAATAAGGAGAAACCCAGAAGCCAATAATTCCGAACAGCAATGTACATCCTGCAATAATAAATATAAATGTATATGCTTCGAGCTGAAAATAATGATTAAAGCCTAAAGATATTAAATAACCGACTAATGCACTGAGAGTAACCATAATAATAGTAAAGATTATTTTAATAAATTTGTTCACATTTTTCACCTCCTTTAATGTTGAGAGTTGAACGTTGAGGGTTAAGAGTTAAAAATCAGTTAACTCTCAACTATAAACTTTACCCTGTAAACTCTACTCAATACTCACTTTTCAATATTATAGGATAACATATAGAGAAAAGCAAGCAAGATTACTTTAAAAAATGACAGGTGATTTTATATAAAATGGAAAAAGAAATTTATCACAGAATATTCATAGTGAGTAGTGAAAAGTGAAAAAAATTGGATTTTACTTACTTTTCACTACTCACTATTCACTAATTAATAGATTTACAAAATCAAGTGCAATTTCCAGTAAAAGTAAAACTACCTGTCATAAAAAAATACTATCATAAGGAATCTCCCGTCACGCGTTACGTGTCACGAATCCACTTTTTCTACTCCAAGAATAACCCTGAGGGTTTCTTCCACACTTCTGACGCCTGATAACATCATATTATCATAATTCTTTGTATTCAAAAGATTTTTTTCAGGCAACACACATCTATGGAACCCCATTTTATAAACCTCTGACAGTCTTCTGTCAGAATGAAGCACATGCCTTATTTCTCCAGTAAGACCGATTTCTCCGAAGACAGCCGATTGAGACGGAACAGGTCTATCCCAGAAGCTTGAACATATGGCACATGCTATGGCCAGATCTGCAGCAGGTTCCTCCACCCTTATTCCACCGACTACATTTATATATACATCAATATTTCCGAATCGAAGGCCAATACGTTTTTCTAAAACTGCCAGTACAAGGAACAGACGGTTAAGGTCTATACCGTTTACGGATCTTCTCGGTTGAGCATAGGTAGAATAACCTGTAAGAGCCTGAAGTTCTACAAGTAAGGGTCTTGTGCCTTCTATTGTAGGGAATACAACTGTGCCGGGGAAATCTGACGTGTGTTCCGACAGGAAAACTTCAGAGGGATTTAACACTTCTTTTAACCCTTCAGAAGTCATTTCAAAAATACCGAGTTCATTGGTAGAACCGAAACGATTTTTAACCGATCTCAATATACGGTATGGCTGCTGTGAATTCTCTTCAAAATATAAAACAGTATCTACCATATGTTCAAGTAATTTAGGTCCTGCAATAATACCCTGTTTTGTGACATGGCCGACAAGGAATATTACAAGACCGCTGGATTTGGCTATTTTCATTAATTCATAGGTACAATCTCTTATCTGACTTACAGTCCCCGGAGGAGATGTGAGATCAGGGTGATAGATTGTCTGTATTGAATCCACTATCAAAACTCTGGGAGAAAGTTTATTTATACATTCTATAATAATATTAAGGTCTGTTTCTGCCATAACATAAAGGCGGGAAGAAAGTGAACCGAGCCTGTTTGCTCTCAATCTTATCTGTTCTCTGGATTCTTCACCTGATACATAAAGAACTGTTCTGGCATCATTGCCACAGGTATTGGCAGCCTGAAGCAGTAAAGTAGATTTCCCGATACCTGGCTCTCCACCTACAATAATAAGAGAACCATCCACAATGCCTCCGCCAAGAACCCTGTCAAGTTCGGCAATTCCCGTAGAAAACCTGTTTTCTTCTTTAATTTCTATATTACCTATAGGCAATAATTTTGACACATCATGCGAAGATTGAGAAGCTGATTTCTTAATAATCTCTTCCTGAAACGTGCTCCATCCTCCGCAATCAGGACAGCGGCCGAGCCACTTTACCGTGCTGTACCCGCATGCCTGACAGATAAAACAGGTTTTTTTATTCTTAATGCTCACTCTAATTATCCTCAACTGCAATAACATGACACGTGACGCGTAATGCGTGACGCGAGAATTACCTTTAATTTTATTCTAAAAAATGAGTAGTAAATAGTGAAAGCTATTTTCACTCACTACTCACTACTCACTACTCACTCCTGCTAAACCAGAACTATTTCCTTTTTCTATTTATGGATAGTTCTGGTTTTATTATCTTTCGTAGAAACTTCAGATCCTTCTTTTTTAATAAATACAATTTTACCTTTAGAAAGTTCTGCAGATATAATATTTCCCGGTTTAAATATCTCTCTTCCAGTTATTTCTACAGGATAAATGGCTTCGAACACAAAACGGTTCAACCGTGATATCTCTTTCTCAGATAAATGTTCTATCCCTTTATCTAAAAATTCCCTTCCTTCTTCACACAGTTCCAGATTTGCAAAAACACCACTGTCATAGAAATCCTGTCTTTTTACTACCTTATTAAGACCATCTATAATCTGCCTTTTTTGGATATCAGTGAGTTCTTTTTCCGAAACAAAATCACTGATAGTGACCCTTGTTTCTTCATCAAGAAATTCCCATATTCTGTTTACAGACATAGAACTGTGTTCTTTCAGGCTATTTAACATAGAAGTCCATTGTAGAATCTCATCTTCAGTAAATTGCATGGTGCTGGATCTGATCAGTTTCTCAGAAAGAGGATCTTCTATAAATTTCTGAATGGAACGACGAAGCGGTCTGGCTCCATAGACAGGATCAAAACCGTCTTTAACGATTTTCTTTTTAACGTCGTCTGTTACTTTCATATCAAATTCCTGTATTTTGAGTTCTTTATTGACCCTGGCAAGCATAAGGGTAACAATCTTTGCTATTTCTTCTTCGGTAAGGGTTCGGAATACCATTATTTCATCAAGACGGTTAATAAATTCCGGTCTGAATATTCTCTTGACTTCTTTCATAACGGTTTTTTTCATCTCTTCATACTGTTTTTCAGGATCGGTAGATTTCTTTGTTTTTCTGAATCCTGTCGGCTCATCATCGCCAATAGCTCTGGTGCCAACATTGGAAGTCATAATTATAACTGAATTTTTAAAATCTACCACTCTTCCGGTGGAATCTGTGAGACGTCCGTCATCCAGTACCTGTAAAAGAATATTAAACACATCTCCATGAGCTTTTTCTATTTCATCAAAGAGTACAACGGAATAAGGCCTGCGACGTACTGCTTCAGTAAGCTGACCTGCTTCTTCATGTCCCACATATCCCGGAGGTGCTCCTATAAGACGGGCAACGGCATGTTTTTCCATATATTCTGACATGTCAATTCTTATCATGGCATCTTCATCACCGAAGAGAAATTCTGCAAGGGTTCTAGCAAGTTCTGTTTTTCCGACGCCTGTAGGTCCCAGGAAAAGGAAAGAACCGGAAGGTTTCTTCGGATCCTTAAGGCCTGCCCTTGCTCTTCTTATGGATTTGGCAAGAGCTTTTATGGCCTGTTCCTGTCCTATTACTCTCTTATGAAGGATCTCTTCCATTCTGATAAGACGTTCAGTTTCTTCTTCAGCAAGTCTTGTAACAGGGATATTTGTCCAGCTAGATACTATTTCTTCTATTTCTCTTTCAGTAACCATATTCTCATCATCAACAACCCTGTTTTTCTTATCATTCCACTCTTTTTCCAGTTTCAGTTTATTTTCCTGAATCTTTTCTTCCTTATCTCTTATCTTGGCCGCTTTTTCATATTCCTGGGACTGAATTGCCGCTTCCTTCTCCTGACGAACCTTTCTGAGTTCATTTTCTATTTCAATAAGTTCGGGAGGAGGAATGGTCTGGGCAAGTCTTACCTTTGCCCCTGCTTCATCAATAAGATCTATGGCTTTATCAGGCATAAATCTGTCTGTTATATAACGATCTCCGAGCCTGGCAGAAGATACTATGGCTTCATCCGTTATTTTAACCCTGTGATGTGCTTCATATCTGTCTCTCAAACCTTTTAATATTTCTATTGTTTCTTCAATAGACGGTTCTTTCACCTGAATTGGCTGAAAACGTCTGCCAAGAGCAGGATCTTTTTCTATATACTTACGAAATTCTTCCTGAGTGGTGGCACCTATACACTGAAGTTCTCCCCGGGCGAGAGCTGGCTTCAATATATTGGAGGCATCGATTGCACCTTCTGCTGCTCCTGCTCCCACGAGTGTATGAAGCTCATCTATAAAGAGAATTACTTCTCCTGCAGCAGATTTTATTTCACTCATAACCCTTTTCATTCTGCCTTCAAATTCGCCTCTGTATTTTGTACCTGCTACAACACCGGCCAGGTCAAGGGTTATAACCCTTTTATCCTTGAGCAATTCCGGAATAGTTCCCTTTACAATTCTCTGGGCAAGGCCTTCTACTATGGCTGTTTTCCCGACTCCCGGCTCCCCTATAAGGGCAGGATTATTTTTGGTTCTGCGGCTCAAAATCTGTATAACTCTCTGAGTTTCAGCTTCTCTTCCGACAACAGGATCCAGTTTATTCTTTCTTGCAAGATCTGTCAGATCACGGCCATAGGAATCAAGAGTAGGTGTTTTAGTCCTCTCTTTTGCCGGTTGAGCAACAGTTTTAGCACCGAGAAGCCTGGTAATCTGATCCCTTATCTTTTCGGTATCGACACCCAGGTTAGACAGAACCCTTGCTGCCACACCTTCACCTTCTCTTACAAGTCCAAGGAGAAGATGTTCTGTCCCTATATAATTATGAGCCAGCTGACGGGCCTCTTCAAAGGCAAGTTCTATTACTCTTTTGGCTCTCGGAGTAAATACCATTTCTTCAAGGGTAGTTTTACCACCTTTACCGGCAATGGCTTCAACTTCCTGCCTTACTTTCTTGAGAGACACATCCAGGTTTTCCAGAACCTTTGCTGCCACACTTTCTCCTTCACTGATAATACCAAGGAGTAAATGTTCTGTCCCTATATAATTATTGCCCAGTCTCTGGGCTTCTTCCTGAGCAAGGACAATAGAACGTCTCGCTCTTTCTGTAAATGGTTCCCACATAAGTATTTTTCGATTCCGAACAGTCAGAACCTACTAATATACCTCCTCTTTAAATATATAAAGTAAATAAATTTCAATAATCCTTAACTTAATATTTCTAGACACTTAAAGTAAAACCTTTTTATTTATTAAAAAAGTGAAAGCTTCAAAGTTCAATATACTTTCAGTTACCCAAAACACGGTTCGGCCATGCAAGATACATCTACCAGGTAAGCTTCCCATGATGTATAATTTCCACAGCTTTAAGTATATTATTCCAATATTCTATTGCATATAAAAGCTGTTTTTCGTAACCGTTAACTTCTGCATCAGGTTTAATACCGATGTCATCTATAGCTTCACCGGAAGGAGTAAAAAATTTTGCCACAGTAAGTTTTATTGCAAAATTTTCGTCTAAAGGAAAAAGTCCTTGAATGGAACCTTTTCCAAAGGTTTTTTCTCCTACAAGAACAGCCCTGTTATTTTGTTTCATACATGAAGCAATCAGTTCTGCAGAACTCATAGTATTATTATTGATTAACATGGCTAAAGGCAAAGAAATAGCAGAAAAATTATTTCCGTAAATAACCTTACGACCTCTGTTATTTTCTGTCATGATTACAGGTTCGTCTGAAATAAAAATCCTGCTGAAATCTATAGCGCTTCCCAGTTCTCCTCCGGGATTATCCCTGAGGTCAATAATAGAAAATTTATATTTTTTTATATCCAGTCGCGATAATTCCTTACAAATTTTTTTACCTGTATCAGAAGCAAAAAAATAAACCTTAATATATAAAATATCTTCCTCTATCTCTTCGATAGTAAAATCCCTTATTTTTATTTCCTCTGATTTCATAGAAAATTCCAGTTTTTTTTCAGCTCGTTGAATTTTTAAAGATATACGTTTCCCTTTTTTCACAGGTATTAATCTATAAATCTCAGCTAAAGGCATGTTGAAAATTTTTTTACCGTCAATTTCAATTATAATATCCCCCTCTCTTAAGCCTGCTTTAGAAGAAGGGGTATCAGGGAAAACTGAAGCAATATAAACAAAATCATCACCTTTTGCAGGGACAAAACCAAAACCTGAAAATTTTTCTTTATCAAGTAAATCTGTAAGTTCTTCATAATCTTTAGAATCAAGTAATAGAGAATATTTATCCTTAAGAGAATTTATCATACCTTCTATTATCTTCATGGAAAGGCCATGAAGATCACCTCTGTATTTATCGGTAACTTCAAAAAAAATATTATTAAATTCCCTTAAAGCTTCCTCATTATTTAAATCTTTACTGAGATAAGATCTCTCAGATTTACACTCAAAAAAAAGAAGGGAAAGACCTGAATTTAAAAGGTCTGCACCGGACAGAGGTCTGTAATAATTTGCCATTATAAGCTGATAGGATTTATTTATAAGTAGATTTTCATTATACTGTTTTTCTGTTACTACCGCATAAGCATAGAAAGAAGTGAGAAGAATAAATAACAAAACGTAAAAAATTCTTCTCATATTTCACCTCTCACTTCTCACTTAATAAAAATTAAATAACTGTCTCAAATATATTAAATCGTGACACGTAACGCGTAACGCGTAACGCGAGGAAAGAGACTATTAATAAATTTCCATTCCTTATTGAAGTCGTTTAATGGTAAAAACTGCTTCTATCCTGCTTCTTGTTTTATCCATGGCAGTAATTTTTACCTGATTGTCTCCCAGTGTCAGAAGAGCTTCTCCTTTAAATAAAAGAGAATTGCCCCCCGGCGGAACTTCACCTGAATACTGTTCATCTACTACTGAGAGAACTGCCGTTTGATTATCAATAAGTACCTCTACGATACCGCTCCCGGAAGGTGCTGTGGCAATACCTGTAATATTTATTTTAGAGCCACTGCACTCATAGATTCCTGCAGAAAAACCTTTCGGTTCAAGTATTTTTATAGTTAAAGTGACTGCTGTGCCTGAATCCGATGAAGGAGTCTCTGGAACAGGTGTTACTGGAACAGGTGTTTCTGCTGGTGTCGGTGTGGCTTTAGGAATTTTTGCTTCCGCTCTGGCAAGGGTATCTGCATAAATTTTATTTTTCGGTTCCAGTTCTGAAGCTTTCTTAAACTGTTCCAGAGCATGTTCATAATCATGTTTTTTATCATAAATACATCCTGCAAGATAGTGAACCTGGCTGTCAGAATCATTGACAAGTATGGCTGATTTATATGCTTCAAGAGCCAGATCAAGGTCTCCCCTGTGTTCATAAGCCAGTCCGAGCTCTTTATGATATTTATAATTATTACTATCATAATCTGTCGCTTTTTTATAATTATTTATGGCTTTCTGGAAATCTTTCTTTTTCATATAAATCTCACCGAGTGTACCATAAATAGTGGCTTCCGCAGGAAAACTTTTAAGAGCTTCAGTCATTTCTTTTTCTGCCAGATCAGGTTTATTGATTTTTATAAAACACAGACCAAGATAATAATGAGCCATTCCCTGATTTGCCCCTTTTAATGCTATGGCATCTTTATACTGGGCAGACGCTTTCTCGTAATTTTTCTCATCACAGTATATTTTTCCGAGAGAAAAATATACTTCTTCTGCAAAACTCCCCTTCGGGTCCAATTTCAAATATTTTGCATAATATGGTTTTGCTTTTTCCGGATTATTTTTAGGATACTGAAGAACCCTTCCCAGATTATAATTTAATTCCTTATCATCAGGTTTTAATTTCAAAGCTGCCTGATACTGCTCAATAGCCTTATCATATTTATTCCATTTTTCATACACTATGCCCAGTGCTTTACGATAATCTGTGATTTTAGGGGCCAGTTTTATGGCGCTCAGAAGTTCTTTTTCTGCAGAAGCAAAATCGTTTCCCTGCATGAAAGTAAGGCCCTGAATTGCATGTTCTTCCGCCTCTTTATTTTTATCTTCAGAAAAAGCCGGCAATGTTATGTTTACAATCATCAAGAGAGAACATATAAATAATATAAAAATGTATTTCAATAATAACAACTCCTTTGTTTATAGTCAGTTCGTAACGCGTGACGCGTGACGCGTGACGCGAGGATTGCCCCCGGGGGGGATATCACCCGTCACGCGTTACGCGTTACGCGTCACGCATTTAACACAATCTCTTCCTTATCTCAGACGAAATCCTTTCTGCCACATCATTCATCTCTTTTTTATCCAGCGCTTCTACCATGACCCTCACCAGAGGTTCTGTCCCAGATGGCCTTACAAGTATTCTCCCTCTGTCGGAAAGAATTTTTTCTTCTTTTTCAATCAATTCTCTGAGATAAAGATCGTTTCCGAAACTATTTTTATCCAGAACAGGTATATTTACAAGTATCTGAGGATATTTAGCTACTTCCGAACCGAGTGTTTCAAAAGATTTCCCCGTATCTAACATAATTTTCAACAGCATAAGAGCCGTAATAAGACCGTCACCTGTATTATTATAATCCAGTAATATTATATGGCCTGACTGTTCTCCTCCCAGAATTCCGCCATGTTTAATCATTGCTTCCAGGACATATCTGTCTCCCACATTTGTTCGCAACATTTGAATGGATTTTTTCTTCAATGCAAGTTCAAAACCAAGATTGCTCATAACCGTAGATACGACAAGATTATTTTTAAGCATTCCTTTATCTTTTAAATAGGAAGCAATGATAAACATCATCTTATCTCCGTCTACAGCATGGCCTTTTCTGTCTACAGAAATAACTCTGTCTGCATCACCGTCGAAAGCAAACCCTATGTCCGCCTGTTCGGAAACCACTCTTTCGGAAAGACTCTCCACACAGGTAGAACCACATTTATCATTTATATTAACTCCGTCAGGAGAAATATTCATTTCTATTACGTCTGCGCCAAGTTCTTTTAAAATTACCGGGGCAACAACAAAAGAAGCTCCGTTGGCACAATCAATTACAATTTTCAGACCTTTTAACAGATTACCGTCATATAAATTGAAAATATTCTTTTTAACAGAAGAAAGATAAATATGGAGTATATCTTCTTCCAGAACTCTACCAAGGTTTTTTCCTTCAGGAGAAGGTAATTCCTCAATTTTCTCCAGCAAAGCTTCTATTTCATCTTCTTCTCTGTCTTCAAGTTTAAAACCACAGGAACTGAAAAATTTTATGCCATTATCAGGAAAAGGATTGTGAGACGCAGAAATCATTACTCCACCGCAGGCAGACGTACGGGAAGTCAAAAAAGAAACAACAGGTGTCGGCACTACTCCCAGTTTAAGAGCAGATACACCTGCAGAACATAGACCTGAAACAATAGCATGTTCAAGCATATCTGATGATATTCTCGTATCTTTCCCTATAATAAAATAAGGAGAACCATTTTTTTTATTTTCTGAAAGAATATAACCGCAAACCCTGGCAAGTTTAAAAGCCAGAGCAGGCGTTAAATCTTTATTTGCAATACCTCTGACACCATCTGTGCCGAATAATTTACCCATTAAAAAACTCCTCTTTTCAATTCGGTTTAGTTACCGGTGTTTTAACTGAAGCAACTTTTTTATCAATTCTAATTACTATCTGAACTGTATTGTTTATAATATTAATTCCTTTTACAGGAACAATCCATACCTTTGCAGCAAAATCATCTGTTTTTTTATCAATATCTACGGGAGATGTACGTACACTTTGAACGGACTTGCCTTCCTCCGAAGTAATTTCAATTGTTGCAGTGGAATGTCTGAGGGAAATCTCTTTAATTACATAACCTTCCGGTAAAGTGCCTGTAATAGACGGTATTATAGGTACAGTTCTATAGATCCTGTCAGGAATAATCTCTATTCGGACTTCAACTTCTGAAGGCTTAACAGTCAGACCTGATACAATATTACCCTGCCTGTCAGTAATAAAAGGCACTTCCATCTTTTTCAGACTTAAATCAGCATTGGAAATATCAGGTTTTACCAATACCTTATTGACATTGACCATGGCTCCTTCCGGGCCTTTAACCCTTACACTTTCCGGAAGGATTTTTACATTTTCTCCAGATACAACATATCCGCTTTTAGGTTTTCCTTCGAATTCCAGTGTTATATCTACAGTTTTCTCTATTAATTTATCAATCTTTATATCTACTGCCTGCGGTTCTACAGATACTACTTCTACCAGGCTCGATGCCTGAACGAGAACTCTGTATGTACCTGTAGACTTATTGCTTAAATCTACAGATGCACGAACACCTCCTGCTTTCATATCAGAAATAATATCTTTGTTACCTCTCACCTTGACAAATACATCATCCTGCATTTCCACAACAGTTAAATCAGAAGCAAGGCCTTTGACTTCAATGGGAACAACAAAAGACGTAACTGCAAGATTTTCCTGGAACGGTGTATCTTTATAATAAACATAGATCCATAAAAAAATTGCAAAAACAAGGGAGAGGATCTTTAAATTTATATCTTTTTTTAAAAAATTAGTCATACCCATATTATTTGTTGAGAGTTGAGAGTTGAGAGTTTAAAGTTGAAAATTAACCAACCATAAACTATACACTCTTTTCATCCTTCACTCTTTACTACTTAAATAATAGCTAAAGAATTACTCAGGGACTGTAAAAAAATAACTCTGGCAAATTATGTTTTTGTCCTCCCGTCACGCGTTACGCGTTACGATTATAAATATGATAAGGTTATTTTTTTTACAACCCCTTAATCCTGTTTTATATTCAAAATCTCTCCGGACATATCCAGATTTTTCTGATATTCATCATCGTGAACCAGATTTTCTGCCTCTTTCGGTTCTTCCTGCAGTTCCTCCAGATGTGGTAACGGAACAGTAATGAACTCTTCACTGTAATCTCTTTCTTCCGCATCTATAGTCTCTTTTATATTCTCTGCTTCTACAAATTCCTCAACTATATCTATTTTATCAATATTATCCAGAACAGGAGTAACAGCATTTTCTTCATATAGTTTCATATCTTTTTCTTCCTGTCCCGGAATGAATTTACCTTTCAGAAGAGAAGTTCTTGCTATTTTAGCTTTCAAATCCTTTATAGTTTCTGTTTCCACTGTAAACTGCTTTATTACAGGGAAGAAAAGGAATCTCTTCTCCATTCTTTTCTTTGGATTACAGAGTGCACGAAGGTGATGTGAGAGAGCCTTCATGCTCATATTATATTTCAGGCGCCCATTGGTACAGACAGAGACGCTTCCCGTTTCTTCCGATACCACTACGGCAATAGCATCAGTATGTTCGGTAATACCAATAGCAGCTCTGTGTCTTGTACCGAGATCCCTGTCTATTTCTGCATTTTCCGTCAGTGGAAGATAACAGGCTGCAGAATATACCCTCTTATCTTTTATTATAACAGCTCCGTCATGGAGAGGAGAATTATGAAAAAAAATAGTTTGAATCAACCTTGAACTGATTGAGGCATTCAGTTGAGTACCTGTTTCCATAAATTCCTCAAGTCCTATATCTCTTTCTATTACAACAATAGCTCCTACCTTCTTTCTGGACATATGAAAACAGGCATCTACAATCTCTTCTACCATGCTCGAAATCTCCTCTTCTCTGCTGGTAAACATACCTAAGATTCCACCTTTACCTATCTGTCCCAGAGCTCTTCGCAATTCCGGCTGAAATACAATAGGAATTGCAACGAATATCATAACTATAACCTTATCTAACATCCAGTAAAGGGTTCTCATAACAAATAGATGACATACGCCGAGAAAAAGAAGGAGAACTCCAACTCCCTGAAGAATTTGTATTGCCCTTGTACCTCTTATGAGTAATAAGAGTTGATATATAAAAAAGGCAATTATAAAGATTTCCATTATATCTTTATATGTAATCCTGGGAAACGGAAAAGGTAGTTCCAAGAAATTCACTCACTTCCGTAAAATACAATTTAGTCGTACCAATTTTATTATATTCTCTAATGTTTATATAGTCAATTCCTGATTGCAATTTTTATACCAGGATTTACAGGATTCTGAAGATTAAGAGGATTATAAAAGTCACTTTCACAGTATATAACTAAGTTTTTATGTAATATTAATTTGTTTTTTTTCCTGCAAAAATAATATACTGAGTACCGTAACATGTAAAATGATATCCGTAAAAAGTTTCTGACTGGCAGGCTCTGGAGAAAAAAATTCATTTTTTCTATAGTATTAAAAATTAACTAAGTACCGTAACAGGTAAAAGGGTACCCATAAAAAGCTTCTGCCTGGCAGGCTCTG
>CAYSLJ010000152.1:0-16487 GCA_964431735.1 uncultured Synergistia bacterium
CGGAGATGTGCCGGGGAGTTTTATTGTTACTGCTAAATGTGGCGATATATCACAGGGTTTATATATTAATATTACGAAAAAACCGGATGAATTGGAAAATGGAGATGGAGATGGGAATGGAGATGGAGAGGATGATTTTCCGCCTCCACCAGATCCGGCAAAAAAAATTGTGTGGCAGGGAACTATTACTCCTCAGAAGTGGATGAATTTTTATGCCAAGGTGCTGGGGAAACATCATGCTAATAAGAGCCTTAAGATATCTGTGAGTTTTGAGTTTGAGCCTGATGGCGGGGTAAATACTCAGAATGTGGAGGAGATCCGGGTGGCTTTGAGGGAGCTGGGGTTGAAGGATAATATCCAGGAGATTTAAATGGAGATGATAAAATATGCCTCAATTTCATAATTCTCAAATTCCACCACCAACTGATTGGCAGGAATTTGAAATGAGATCTAAAGCCCGTCATGAAGAGGCTTCCAGGTTGTTCCAGGTAGAGCAGAGAGGTATAATGAGAGCTTTTGAATATATAGGAGGCATACCCTGGATATGTGCCTTTCTCCTGAAAGTCCAAAAAGACTTTCATTATCCTTTGTGACAGAGACCTGTCATGAATGTTTCGCGGGGATGACAGACAATTAATGCGTAACTCCTGATGGAATATAGTTTTCGTAAGAGTTGTTTCAATTGTTATAGATCTTACTTCTTTTTTTATATTTTATATATAATAATCCTTTAGTGTTATTTATATTTTTATAATTACTGACCTGAGCATAAGCATGTAATAAAAGTTTTCCTCCCGTCACGCGTTACGCGTTACGCGTCACGATATAAATCGTAATTAAGATGTAGTTATTTCCTGACAACTCCTAAGTGGTGAATATTGAAAATCGTAAGCCTTCAGCTATTGTAAAAAGTTAATAAAGTAATAGGATATTCTATCAGAAAGGTAGAAAAAATAAATATGCAGATAAATCTGTAAGAAGAATGTCCTGAATTGATAGAGCCCGTTTGGTATGCTACCTGGACAGAGGAGAAGATTATGAACAAAGATGATATGATAAAATTATTTGAAGCCGTCAAAAATAGTGAAATTGAAATAGAAGAAGCCATGAAAAAAATAGAAGATTTACCTTTCAGTGATCTTGGTTTTGCCAGTATTGACAGCCATAGAGAGATAAGGGTCGGATATCCGGAAGTAATTTATTGTGCCGGAAAAACAGTTGAACAGGTAAAGAGCATTGTTCAGTTCATGATGACGAAAGACAGCAACATAATAGCTACCAGAGCCAGTAAGGAGATGTATCAGGCCGTAAAAAACATATGCAAAGAAGCCAACTATAATCATCCGGGAAGAATTATTACTGTCAGAAAAAGAGAGGAAAAATTAACGGAAAGTTATATTGCCATTATTTCAGCAGGAACGTCTGACCTGCCGGTAGTGGAAGAAGCGGCAGAAACTGCACTTATTCTCGGCAACAGAGTAGAGAAGATTGTTGATGTAGGAGTTGCCGGAATTCACAGGCTTTTTTCAAAACTGGATATTATCAGAGGGGCAAAGGTTATTATCGTTGTCGCCGGAATGGAAGGAGCTCTTGCAAGTGTCGTAGGAGGGCTGGTAAATAAACCGATTATAGCTGTGCCTACAAGTGTCGGTTACGGAGCTAATTTCGGAGGACTTTCTGCTCTGCTGTCCATGCTTAACAGCTGTGCGAGCGGAGTCAGTGTGGTGAATATAGATAACGGATTCGGTGCCGCATATAACGCCTCTATTATTAATAAATTGTGAATATTTGTAATAACTATAAGTATAGTTAGTTTTATAACTTATTAGAAATTAAGTGCTTCGTGACGCGTAACGCGTAACGCGTGACGCGAGGATTATCTGTAATTTGTTGTGAACTACACTGTAATTTACAATTAAGAAGGAGTTATGAACTATGTCCTATTCTTTTTACTTTTCTACTTTTCACTCTAATTAACAGACATGACCGGAGCGGTCACAGCCAGATATGAAAATTAACAGACAGTGAAGCATAAGACTTCATCATTTTTATATAAATTATAAAAAATAAAAAAATATGGAATAAATATTTTATATTTGCGTCTATGAGAGAAAGAAATTAAGAGGAGGTCATTAACATGCAGGAAAGAAAATGCCCGAACTGCGGAGACAGTGATAAAATAGACAGGAATTTACTCTGCCATGCCTGTGGCAGTCAGCTTCAATTAGATGAAACAACCGGTAGTTATATACTCAAACTTGTCGATTGTCCTGATTGCGGACATCCCAATTCCTCTGCTGCCAACTTCTGTGCTAAATGCCGTAAACAGCTTATACCAGAAAGACCGGTGGAAGTAGAAGATAAAAAAGGAAAAAATAAATTGGCCGGTATTTTTGCCGTTATAATAGTAATGATTATTACTTTTATTGTCTATAATGCCACAGGAAAAAGAGAAAAGCCCCATGTTTCTCCTGTGAGCTTTAATCCTGTTCACATAGTAGAACCTCCGGCACAGCATCATATGAATCCCCCTGTTATTGTAGTAAAACCGACTCCTGCCCCTGTAAAAGGCAACGGCCCCAGAATGGACGTGGTATTCTGTGTTGATACTACCGGAAGCATGGGAGACGAAATTGAAGTTATCAGGGAACAGCTTTTGAAAATGGTTGATGAGATTAAAAAGGGAAATCCTGCTCCCAGAGTTCGTTTCGGAGTTGTAGCTTATAAAGACAGGGGAGACGAATATGTAACAAAAAAATATGATTTTTCTAATAATATTCAGGATACGCAGGGAGTAATAAATTCCCTCAAAGCATCAGGCGGTGGAGACTATGAAGAAAATATTTATGAAGCACTTAAAGTGTCAGTGGAAGGAATGAAATGGGATACTTCCAAAAAAGTGAGAAAAATAATATTTATCATAGGAGATGCAAGCCCTCACAGGGATTACGGAAATGATTATGATTATAAAAAAGAACTGGCTATCGCCTCAGAAAAAGGTATAATGATAAATACTGTAAGCTGCAGCGGTATGAAGGAAGACGGGAATCAATTCTTTCAGGAAGTGTCTGCTGCCACAAACGGCACATTTGAATATCTCACCTATAAATATGTTTATGAAGATGTGACAGGGAAGAAACAGGTAAGATTAAGCCAGGGAAGTAAAAATTATGTAGTGGAAGATAAATATACAGACAGTGATGACTGGCGAAAGGGAGGACGTGATATGGCAGGAGAAGGAAAGGCAAAAGAATATTGTGATACCCATGCAGAGTCAGGTGGGGCATCTCCGTTTACATCTTCTGTAACAGGTTCTGCTCCTTCTGTGCCGGGAGGAGCACCTTCAAAACAGGTAGAGCAGGTCAATAACCTCGACTCTATAATGACAGACAGTCTGAAAAAAGAAGCTCAGAAAGAAGGAGTAAGTTATTAAGGATCAGTAAAGAAATAACTCTGGCAAATTGTTAGAACAATCAGTATCCTCGCGTCACGCGTTACGCGTTACGCGTCACGATATAAATCGTAATTAAGATGTAGTTATTTTCTGATAACTCCTAAGAGACTGTAAAGAAAGCATTGAAAAGTGAATAGTGAGTAGTAATTAATGTTTCATTCTATTCACTACTCACTTTTCACTATATAAAAAACATAACTATAAAACTCCGAATAGGTTTCATAAAGCCTTATTTCTTCTTCTTCTATGTCCAGATATTTCATAAACTCTGCATTTCCGGCATATATTTCTCTTAAAGCAGAGCTTCTTTTTTTCATAGGATTATAATAATTATCCATCCAGGCTTTTTCAGGCAGTGTGAAATTATTTATATGGCTGTAACCTGTATTTTTTATAATCCTGATATTTTCTTCTATATTATTCATTCCGGGATAATTTTCATTCCAGAATTTTTTGATTTCCTCCGGCGGATTTCCCTTTATCCAGGAACATTCCGTTACTGCAATATAACCGCCTTTTTTTAATACATTACGCCATTCTTTCAGTCCTTTCTCAAATCCCATTATATAAATGGCACCTTCCGACCATATCAGATCAAAGGTATTCTCCGGGAAATTCAGAGAAAACATACTTCCATGAACGGTTTTTATCTTATCTGTCAGACCTTCACTTTCTATATTCCTGTTAAGTGCTTCAAGAAAGGGACTGTGATTATCCATTGCCGTAATATGTCCCTTACTTATTTTAGCGAGTTCTATTGTCTGCATACCGGGGCCGCATCCAATATCCAGTATATACGGTTCAGAAGGTAAATCGTCAACCATGGAAAAAGCTTTTCTCGTGTATTCATTGCCACCTGGCCCCTCCCTTGGCAGATCTTTATGTATTTCAAAGAAAATATTCAATTATTTATTCTCACTTTTGCTTATTATCATATTAATTTCTTCTTCTGAAAAATTCAGGGTTTTTAAGAAATCAGGAAGCCCTTCTTTTGATAACTTACTTTTTTTTAAAGATATTAAAATTTCCATTTTTCTTTCATCATTGATTTTATCTTTTAATTTTTCAATCAATTCGTCATTTATCTCAAATTCCTGAATATAAGGATCTTCTCCTTTCTCTATATAAGGACTTTTTTCTTCTATAGCAGCATTTATCTGTTCCGACCACCCACGGGAAGCTCTTTTGAATTCTCTTATAGCTCTGCCGAATCCTCTTCCGACTTCAGGAAGCTTCCCGGGGCCGAATATAATAAGTGCTACAATAAGAATTAAAAGCCATTCCCCTGCTCCCGGCATATCTATCAGCGCTAAGAGACCGAACATAAGCCAGACCTCCTTTATCAATAACCTTTTAACAGACATATTTCAGCCGTAACAGGGAATAAAGTTCATACTCCCGTCACTCGTTACGCGTTATACGTCACGATTTATTATTATATCAAAAAAATACTGCATTGTTAAGATTTTTTCAGTCTATCCCTGCAGGTTATTGGCAGTCCTGGGGATAATTATATCATTTATTTTTTCTGAGAAATTTGACTCTGTTATGTTATATTACTGTTAATTTTTTGTTACTTTTGTACAGAAAAAGATACAAATGTATTGACAATGTGACGGATATAGATTATCATACTTTTGTATGAATTATTTAAAGTTATATAGGGAAGCCGTTATATGAAGAATAAAACAAATAAGGAAGTAAATTTAATTAAAAATCTCCTGTTCTATTTTACATGGTGCCGGCTGTCCTTTACCATTGCAGGTTACTCTATTACTGTTTTTAACTTTACAATATTAATTTCATTGCTATTGATTTTATGTTCTTCCCTGTGTTATTCTCAGGAAAATCATGTTATGAAAATGTCAATTATAGACTGTATAAAAACAGCTCTTGATAATAACTACAGCCTTGTTCAGGAGAGGACTTATCTGGATGTTAAACTGAGGGATATGGAGGAAAAAGACAGAGCCAGAATACCTTCTCTGTCTCTGACTTCTACATACGGCTATACGAGTAAAGACAGGCCCGGTCTTGCTACATCCGACTTCGGATTGAAATTGACCCAGCCTATTTATGATAAAGGAAAAATTGGCTATGAACAGGAAAAGTCTTTCATTAATTATGAAAAACAGAGATGTAAATATATATTAAAGCAAAATACTGTTATATATAATGCAAATTATTATTATTTTAATATGATAAGAGAGGAGAAAATGCTTGAAATCAGTAAATCAGCTCTGGAAGACTCGAAAAAATTATATGATATTGCTCAGGCCAGATTCAGGGCAGGAGATATTGCTGAAATTGAAGTTCTTAAAGCAGAGGTCGAAGTAGCTCAGACTCAGGACGATATAATATTCAGACAGAACAGCAGGGATAAAAGCAGAGACAATTTGCTTCGTTTTCTGGATATGGAGTTCGGTATAGACATATTACCGATAGAAGAGATTCAATACAGTCCTTTCAACCTTACTATGGAAGAATGTCTTCAAAACGCTTCTCAGAACAGGCCGGAACTTATAAGTTCCAAATATGATATAGAACTTGCCCGGATAGATCTGGATCAGGAAAAAAGGAATATCCTTCCCGATATTGCTCTGACCGGTAATTTAAGGTACAGTATGCAGAATGAAATTATTCCTACAACAACCTATCAAATTCTTCTGAACGGTTCATGGGATTTCCCTTTATATGACAGAGGGAAAAGGAATAATCTTCTTAAAAATGATGAAGAATATCTGGAACTTGCAAATCTATCCTATGGACAGCTTCAGAAAGATGTTATGCTGGAAGTAATTAATGCATACAGGGAGCTTAAAGCCCTGGAAAATAGAATAGAACTCCGTCGGAAAATAGTTGATCAGGCCCAGCAAAATCTTGATGCCACGCAATTACAGTATAAAATGGGTCTTGCCACCATACTGGAAGTAACTACAACAACACAGTCCCTTACGAGTGCCAGGGTAAATGCTCTGCAGTCACTCATAGATTTTCAGCTTGCAAAAGAAAAAATGGCCCTTATTACCGGTGTTATAGGAGAACCGTGGCATATAGAACCGGTTGATGAAGGAAAGCGATAGAATATGAAACAGATCTTTATATTTATATTGTTAATTATACTGACAGGGTGTCAGACGGAAAAGATTGCTATAAATACAGTGTCTCCCGAAAAATTGAAATGCTTTGATATATATTCTGCAGAGCTAAAAGGTACTGTGGAACTATCCGTTTAAAGGGATGTTTTTGCGGAAATCTCCGGATGTATAGAAGAAATTAAGGTCCAGGAAGGAGAGAGACTGAATTACCTACGAATCAATTCGTAGGGTTCCTGTTTCATTGACCGTGCTTGCCTTCGGCTGAAAACCTTCAGGTAGAGGCACAATCTCCACAGGCGTTAATTCCCTGTATTCCACAGGTACTGAGTTCTTATTTAAATCTAATTTTCCTATATATTTTATCGTTTTAGCTGACTTAATGTCTCTGTCTTCACTATAACCACATACATTACAGGTGAATATCCTGTCTGAAAGAGAGATTTCTACTATATTACCGCACTTATGACACCATTTCGTTGTTGGAAAACTCCTGTCCAGTATTATTACCTGTCCCGATTGTTCTAATTTACTCTTTATCGTTCCAAGTGCTGAATTCTGAACCTGTTTACCGAATAATCCTTTGTACCAGCCACTTATATTCTCATCCTGAATATAAATTATTTCATTCTTTTTTAACAGGTTAGATACTATCTTATTTGCTTTATCTCTCCTCTGATTGGCTATATGTTCATATTCTCTTCTTATGGCAAGACGTATTTTATATCTATTCTTTGAACCCTTTACTCTGCGATGTAATTTCCTTTGCAGAGACTTAAGGCGTTTACTTTCTCCAATAGATATATTATATTTCTCACCTTCCGATGTGGTTATTGTTGTTTTTATTCCGAAGTCCAATCCCGTTGACTCATTCTTTTTCTTTATTACTGCAGAACCGCATACGGTGATATAACACGTTATATGTATATAATAACCTGATGGTTTCTTTATTAATTTTGCATTGGCTATCTCATAATACGGCTTTATCTGATCAAGCCCTCTTACTATGAGAGGTCTTTTCAGTCCGTTTATCTTTATACGGTTTCTACCTGTGATTTTATGAGTTACTCCATATTGAGATAGCTCTATCGAATTATACTCACTTTTATATCTTAATTTCCCTATATGTCCACATTGCTTTTTTCTTGCAGATAAACCTCTTATATTATACTGAAGCGTTTTTAATACATACTGACGGGTTTTAGACGGCAGATATTTCAGCGTTCTCTCTTCTGACTCTCTGTCTTTATTCAACACTATAACTTTTTTGTTCTTATAGTCATATTCAAAGGGTTTTCCACTTGAAAGGATATGATTATAAAGCCATTTCGCTTCTACAAAGAACATCTTTAGAATTTCCTGTTCTGATTTATTTAAATGAGAAGTTACTACTTTCAAAGGAAATACTTTACACATCTGGCTTTTACGCTTTTCTCTTGTTTCAGCCATAGTCTGTTTAATTTTATTTTTCTTCTCTTCGGAACAGGTTTTCATATAAATGTCATCTCCTACCTTACTATAACATTTCTTTTACGTTTTTTTCAAGGTTTTTAAGAATAACCTCACTTTCACCTGCCCCATCCACTATCCCACGAATCAATTCGTGGGCTTTCCCCAGGATCGTAAAAAAGAATAATATATCATTTGTTTTCATTTATAAGAACGGAAAAACACAGGAAAGAGAAATTAAAACCGGCATTTTCAATAAATATTATATTGAGATAATTTCAGGTCTTTCTGAAAAAGACATAGTTGTTCTGAAATGATTTTTTAAACCTGATAATTTTTATGAAAACCACCGGTCAGGCATTATTGTACAAAATCTTACATCTACTTCAAAAGATCTTTTGCATCTTTTTTTATTTCTGAACAGACGTTACCTGTTTCTTTGCAGGCTTCCCCTCCTATATCAACAATTTCTCCCGACAGATCTTTTACGTGATTCCCGACATTTAATACTTCTCCCGGAATATTTGTTAAATCACTTCCCAGACCTTTAACTTCTCCTCCCAGACTTTTTAATTCTTTACTCATATCGTTAACCGTATCTTTTATCATTTTTCCGACTGATTCCATAAATGACATATATATTGCTCCTTTCTATGTGAAACTTCAGTGAGTAGTGAATGGTGAATAGTGAGTATAACAGAACATTTTTTACTCACTACTCATTACTCACTACTCACTATTTTACGTTATTTTTTAAAAAAGTAAATACTATAAAATTACTGTGCCAGTAACGCGTGACACGTTACGACTTTTTACATCTCCTCTCCCACATAAACTACTCTCAGACATTCTTCTATTGTAGTCGTTCCTTCCAGAACCTTACGCAATCCGTCTTCCTGGAGAGTAACCATACCGTTTTCTATGGCTGCATCCTTTACTTCTATTGTAGGAGCATTTCTCAGTATGAGAGGACGTACATTTTCATTGACTGTCATCATCTCGTAAATACCGCTTCTGCCTTTATATCCTGTGCCTTTGCAGTGATCACACCCTCTTCCGTGATAGAAGACTATATTGGTGTCTGCAAGGTTAAGACCGAATTTTGCCACAGCTTCTTCGGGAGGCGTATAAGCTTCGCGGCAGTTCGGACATATTCTTCTTACGAGTCTCTGGGCAATTACTCCTACGAGTGCCGATGCCACAAGGAACGGTTCTATTCCCATATCTATGAGACGGGTTATGGCACCTGCAGCATCATTTGTATGGAGGGTGCTCAATACAAGATGGCCTGTGAGAGCAGATTCTATGGCAATCTGCGCTGTTTCACCGTCGCGTATCTCACCGACCATTATAATATCAGGATCCTGACGGAGGAAACTTCTCAATGCCGCAGCAAAGGTAAGTCCTGCTTTCGGATTTATCTGAACCTGATTTATGCCGGGAAGCTGGTATTCAACAGGATCTTCTACTGTACATATATTATCTTCAGATGTATTTAACATGTTCAGTGCAGTATAAAGAGTAGTAGATTTTCCGCTTCCTGTAGGGCCTGTAACAAGGATCATGCCATAAGGTTTAAATACAAGATCTTCAAATACTGCCCTCGTGTCAGGCATAAGTCCCAGTTTGTCAAGGCCTATCATAACGGCGCTTTTATCCAGAATACGCATAACTACCTTTTCTCCGTGAACAGTGGGAAGGGTTGATACACGAAGGTCATATTCTTTATTATCATGCTTTAAATGTATTTTACCGTCCTGAGGAATTCTTCTTTCTGCAATATCCAGGCTTGCCATAATCTTTATACGGGATATCATGGGAGCCTGAATATGTTTCGGAGGTGACATAACTTCATGAAGTACACCGTCTATTCTGTATCTTACACATACGTTTTTTACTCTCGGTTCTATGTGAATATCACTTGCTTTATCGTTTATTGCCTGGGTAATAATCAGGTTAACCACTCTTACAATAGGTGCTTCGTCTACGAGTTTTTGCAACTGAGTCAGATCCAGTTCATCCTGTTCTTCAATCTGTTCCAGGTCTTCGAAATCACTCATTGCAATTCCTGTAACTTCTTCATGGACTTCCATAATACTTTTTCCGCCGAAATGGTTGTTTATAGCTCTCATAATACTTTCTTCCGTAGAGATCATAGGCTCAATGTCGAAACCGGTAATAAGCCTTATGTCATCAATGGCAAAGACATTTAAAGGATCAACCATGGCCAGGGCCAGTTTCTGATTTTCCTGTCCCACAGGTATGACTTTATATCTCTGGGCAAGGTGTTCCGGCACAGTTCTGGCAAGTTCCATATCAATCTGCACTTCGTCAAGGTCGATGAAGGGAACACCCATTTCCTTTCCTATTACTTCCGTAACCTCTTTTTCCGTTACATAACCCAGATTTATTATGATTCTTTCCAGAGATTCATTGCTGCTTTTTTGCTGATCTATAGCTTTTTCCAGCTGCCTCGGCGTAATAAGTCCTTCTTCCAGAAGCATTTCTGCAATGTCTTTACTTGTAGAACCAGATGTATTTAACATAATATTTCCTCCTTTTTTTATTCTGAATGGTGGTTATCATTATTGAGTTACTGGGGTGAGCATAAATAATAAATATATGCTCTCGTGACGCGTAACGCGTAACGCGTGACGGGAGGAAGACCTTTATTAAATGCTTATGCTCAGGTCAGTAAGTGGTTGTAAAAAAATAACTACATCATAGTTATAGATTGTATCGTAACGCGTCACGCGTGACGCGTGACGCGAGGATAATAACCGTTATAATAATTTGCCGGAGTTGTTTTTCTTGCAGTCCTAAGTATAAATAATACATATATGCTCTCGTGACGCGTAACGCGAACGCGTGACGGGAGGAACAAGTTTGCCACATGCTTATGTTCAGGTCAGTGGAGTGAAACGTGAAAAGAACACGACATCATTTACTCTTCACCTGTTACGACGAATAACTGACCTTCAGAGCTTCTTCAAGAGTTGTTATTCCGGAAAGGGCATAAGAGATAGCTTTTTCCCTGAGAGTAACAAAATCTTTCCCCATAAGCCTTTCTTTTAAATCTTTAAAGTTCATTTTCCCTGCAAAGAGATCTTTCATTTCCATATCAGGATTTAATATTTCATATAAACCTGTGATGCCTCTGTATCCCGTGTAATTACATTCTTCACAACCTTTGCCTCTGTATAATGAGACGTTTTTTGCTGTTTCTTTGTCTGAAGAAATTCTGCTCTTGAGACATCTCTGATAGAGTCTTAAATAATATCTCTCTGCAATGTCTTCGTGGGGTGTATATTCTTCTATGCAGTTTTTACATATAGTTTTTACAGTCCTCCTGGCTATGGCACCTTCCAGGATTGAAGCCAGAATACATGGCTCAAAGCCAAGTTTCTTCAATGTTTTTATACCGTCGAATATATCACAGGCATCCATCCTGATTATTACCAGGTGGCCTGTGAGGGCTATATCGGAGATTATTCTTCCTGCATGTCTGTCAGGTATATTATCGATAAAGATTACATCAGGGTCCTGCCATATAACAGATTTAAGAGTTTCATAATATCCGTTTTCTCCGGTATCATCTATATTTAACTGAACCATTCCTTTTATCTGATACTCTGATGAACGTTCCAGAGAAATAATATTTATGGCACCTGATTTTTTTTCGAGTATGTAATTTAAGGCACTGTAACATGTTTCTCTATGACCGCTTCCTGCCGTACCTGTTATGAATACAATACCTGAAGGTTTATCGAAAATTTCTTTTATTTGTTCAATATCTTCCTTTTGAAAATCAGGTATATTAAAGTTTTCGTCTGTACAGGTTTTTTTATTTTTATTGATTGACAGAACAATTCGCTCTCCCCGGGAAAGAGGTAATGTTCCTACTTTTACAGACAGTTCAGTTCCGTCTGTTTCCATAAAGAAATTTCCCTGGCCGGCAATATTTTTCTCATCATTTATACCTGCCATGTTCTTTAACTGAAGAATCAGTTTTTTCGCCATGTCCGGACCCAGTGATTTAACCTCCTTCAATCCTTCACTGAAACGGTATTTTACAATAAATCCTCCTTCTTTCTGCGGCTCAAGATGTATGTCTCCTGTTGTTTCCGCCAGAGCCTCCGCTATCAGTTCTCTTATGATTTCTGTACCTTCTTTTACTGAGTTTTTCATTATAAATTCTCCTTTCATTTTTTTGTGATACATAAAGGGTGATGCGTAAAGCGCGATAAGTGATGTGAAATACCATTTGGCTATCAACCATAGTGTTTTGTCTGCCTGGTGCTCTGGAGAAAAAATATCACGGCAGCACAGGTCTATTTGAATAGAATATAGAGCAAAGTGTCATGATGTAAGCTCTAACAAATATGCCTGTTCCAGTTTATATTTTTTCGGAGGAGCGCCAGACAGGCAAAGATATTGGATTTTATAACGATAAACTTGATAGCAAAATACTATAATGGATGATAGATTATTTCACTGCTTACTATTTTTTACTGGAAAAATAAAGATCAGGCAGGAAATTCATCTGCCTGATCTTTTTATAATAAACAGGTTCCTCCCATTACGCGTCAAGCGTTATGCGTAACGAGAAAATATTCTTCAACAGTAGTAAGTCCGTCCAGAACTTTTTTGCGTAAATCTTTATCAATAGTTACCATTCCTTTCTTTACCGCAATGTCTCTTATCTCTTCAGAGGGGGCTCTTTTGATTATGAGAGATCTTATCTCTTCGTCTACAGTCATGATTTCATAAATACCTGTCCTGCCTTTATAACCTGATCCTTTACAATGCTCACAGCCTGTTCCGCGATAAAATAACGTATCATCATTAATACCAAATTCTTTCCGTATTTCTTCAGGTGGACTATAAGATACCCTGCATTTTTTACATATTTTTCTTACCAGTCTCTGGGCAATAACACCTTTAAGAGCAGATGCAACGAGGAAAGGTTCTATACCCATATTTATCAGCTGTGCCGGAACATCTGTGGCGTAATCTCTATATAAATTACTCAATACAAGCTGTCCTGTAAGGGCACCTCTGACTGCAAGTGCTGTTGTTTCACAGCCATGCATGTCTTTTACCATTATAATATCACTGTCCTGGGTGAGGCAGTGTAACAATATAGTGCCGGTTGTAAGGCCATATTTATAATTTACTTCTACCTGATTGATACCTTCCAGATTATATTTTACTTTATCCTCTATTGTGGTAATATTCTTTTTTTCATTATTCAGTATATGTAAGGCATTATAAAGAGTGACAGTTTTACCTGTATTAGAATGGCCTGTAACTATTATAAGTCCTGAAGAACTTGAGATTAGCTTTTTAAATAGAAGTTCCGTATCAGGAGAAAACCCCATTTGATTGAGTTCAGGAAATGTCTTTCCCTGAATATTTATGACTATTTTTTCCCCTTTTACAGTTGGAAGAGTGGATATGTGAAGTTCATAATCCTGATTGTTTTGTTTTATATGAATTTTACCGTGGTGAGGTATTCTTTTTTCCGCTATATCAAGATTTGCCATGATTTTTATCCGCCCTATGAGAGGTGCCTCTATATGTTTCGGAGGTGACATGACTTCCTGAAGAACTCCGTCTATTCTGTATCTCACACACATTTTTTTCTCCCTGTTTTCTATATGTATATCACTTGCACCATCTTTGATGGCCTGGCTGATAATCAGGTCTACTACTCTTATAATGGGTGCTTCTTCTACCAGTTCTTTTAAATGGTCTAATTCTATATGTTTTTCTATGTCTGAATCGTCTTCAAAATAACCGAAATCAGCGCAGGCTATGTCCTGAACTGTTTCATTTACCTCGCATAGATCTGTTGAACCGCTCCAGTTGTAAGACGACTGGGAAGGTTCTATGAAAGCATTATAATTTAAACCTTCAGGAAGTAACTGGGGAACATCTATTTTTATTATTTCTTTCTTTTCCCTTTCTTCTTCAATATCCTGTTCAACTGCTACAAGAGATGTATAGGCTGTCATGAGTTTATATTTAAGAGCAATACCGATGATTTCATCTCTTATTTCAGCTTTCTGTGCAGGATTTCCCCTGATTTTATCCATAAGTGCTTCTACGGAACGTCTTGCCCATATTGTTTCTATGACAGGGTATTTTTCATCTTTTTCAGGCAATTCCACAAAAAATTCCTCTTTAAAGTCACCTGTCCCTTTTATACCGCACAGTGTACCTTTTGCTTTTCCGAAAGATTGAAAACGTCCCGTAAGACATAGGACTTCACCGAAATAGATGTCTGGTACAGGGAAGGGGTATGTGTCTGAAATTCCTGCCCCTCCCCATTCCAGTGATAGATCTGATGCTATTGGACATGAAGTTTGAAGAGAGAATTTCTCTATTGCTTCTTCTATCTCTTCAGTGGCAGTTATAAAGTGGCATGTGCCCCTTCCCAGTTCCGCTATTTTAGAGAGAAAATACCTGTTTACGGAAGGGCCGATACCGAAGGTAAATATTCTGGAATTACCCAGGTTTTTAAGGATTTCTTTGAGAGAAGAATCTTCGTCCCATACTGCACCGTCTGTAAGGAATACTATCTGTCTTAAATAGTCTTTATTTACAGGAACAGCCAGTGCATGTTTCAGTGCCAGAAGTATTTCTGTACCTCCTCTGGAATTTATACCCTTAAGAAACTTCTTTGCCAGAAGGATGTTTGACCTGTTTAACGGCAGAAGTTTTTCTGACATCGATTCCACCGTGTTATCAAAGGCTATTATAGAAAATGTATCTCCTTCTCTGAGTGTTTTCAGGCAGTTTTTTATAGCTTTTTTTGCATGTTCCATAGGCCCGTCAGACATAGAACCTGACCTGTCGAGAATAAATATTACTTCTCTTTTTAATATTTCTTCCGGGTCATACTGTATTTTCGGAGTAATATGGAACATAAATGTTCCCGATTTCCCTTCTTCCCTGTAAAAAGTAAAGGTATGTTCCATTTTTTCTCCCTTTGACTTATAGTTCAGTACAAAATCTTTATTCGGAATTTCTCCTTCCTGTGAAAGTTCTATATGTCTTTCTTCTCCGTTTTTTTCTTCTATAAAAATTTTATGGGTGGGAGAAGTTATATCAGGTTCAAAGCCTGTATGAAGGTCTATAAATATTTTCACTTCTCTTCCGGCATTTTTCTCAGGAGGTATAATGGGCGGAGAATTTTTTCCTTCTAAAAAATCCGGCACTCCTTTAGAATCTTTTCCTCCGTATCCGGGAGTTATTGTCATGGGGAAAACAAATTCATAGGTTCCGTCTTCATACTTCAGTGTCTGACTGTATCTCAAATTTACCAGTATTTCCTGACCCGGTTCTATATTTGCCACTGACACGGTAAAAATATTCGGACTTTCCTGTTCCAGAAGGCCTGCTTTTTTCATTTCTCTTTTAGCTTTTTCATAAGTCCTCCTGGCTTCTTCTCTTTCTTTTATTTCCGATTTTATTATTCTTTTATCTATGATTATTTCGAAGTCATGGACTGCACTATCATGGGGAAGAGGAAACATGTAGACTGCTTCAATGTTTTCCGAAAGATCATTATAAAATTTCTGGGTAACGGTTACATCTGCAATCATTCCCGTGATTGTGGCTCTCAGTTCCGTATATTTAAGGGGTAGAGAGAAGTTTTCTATGTTTTTAGCAAACATAGTGCCTTCTGTGATTTTTTCTTTTTTGTAGTAAGGAATTTCTTTCGGGACATCAGGTTTTTCAATGTATGTTCTGCCTGTCTGCCTGTTTATTTCTCTTGTAATACTTTCTTCTGTGGCCATAGCAGGTTCTATATTAAAACCAGTGATCAGTCTTGTATCGTCAATGGCAAATACATTCAGTGGATCTGCCATTGCCAGAACCAGTGTGTAGTCTTTCTGTTCTACAGGAATTACTTTATATCTTCTGGCAATATGTTCCGGTATGGTTCTTACAATATGGGAGTCAATCTCCATTTTGTCAAGATCTATAAAAGGTACACCGTATTCTTTAGCCATAATTTCGGTTATTTCTTTCCCGGTGAAATAACCCAGAGAGACCAGAGCTTTTTCCAGAGAAGTTCCCGATTTTTTTGCTTCTTCTCTGGCTTTTTTCAGATTGGCTTTATCTATGTATCCCCCTTTGAGCAATAAATCACCTGAATCTTTTTTTATCACCATATAGCACCTCCTGTTATTTTCGTAAAAATAAAATTCCCTATTACATCTCCTGTTGTTTCTAAATATAACATATAGATTTTTTTCTGTGACATAAAAAAATATTTATGAGTAATTTGGGAATAGATAAAAAAATTGCTAAGTACCGCTCCAAATAAGTTATTACCCATATTAAAACCTGTCCCTGGCCGGACTCTTCCGGAAAATATATGATCCTATTGCGTGACAAAATGGTTTTTTAGATGTTTAATATTTTGCATCTATATAATTTATAACTCTCTTTTAATACGGCATATCTTTTCCTCCAGA
>CAYSLJ010000153.1:0-16180 GCA_964431735.1 uncultured Synergistia bacterium
GAGGATGATAACCGTTCTAACAATTTGCCAGGGTTATTTTCTTACAGTCCCTAAGCATTATCAGACCATACTCATTTGCATTCTTCTGGCAATATGATCCGGAATACCGTTCTGAATGCCGGAAATATCTTTCCCTGCCATGATAAGTATCTGGGCCGCAGTTTCCCTCATAGGATCATAGTTGTTTTTATTTTCACCTGTATACCACTGGTAGAGCTTATTAATAGATTCACTGTTAAAATTGCCCTGCATAACGTCATTCATTGCCTGCCATATCATGGTCATATTATCAGAGCTCATTTCCAGTCCTATTGGAGATGTTACAGATGATGGCCTGCTGCCGGATGAAATATGTTGAGGTTCATATGCAGTTTCTGTCTGCTGTGGAGTTATCCCGCCTGTATTGTTCTCTGTTGTGGTTCCGCCTGTATTGTTCTGCTGTGGAGTTATCCCGCCTGTATTGTTCTCTGTTGTGGTTCCGCCTGTATTGTTCTGCTGTGGAGTTATCCCGCCTGTATTGTTCTCTGTTGTGGTTCCGCCTGTTGTGTTCTGCTGTGGAGTTGTCCCGCCTGTCGTGTTCTGCTGTGGAGATGTCTGTGGAGTTCCCTGGGCTGCCATATTGGCATCTACCGGCGGAAGATTTGAACTGTCTATAAGGGTATAAGAAAATCTCGTGTTTGTAGAATTATTTATAATAGCTTTGAAATCGTTAAATTCTTCTTTTCTTATAACCTGGCATCCTGCAGACCAGGTACCGACATTTGCACCGTCTCCGCCGGGATGGAATTGAATACCCCAGCTGGAATTTACTGTACGGCCTTCTCCGTTCGTCCCCATTTTTTCATCTTCGCTTATGATACCGTCATAATTACTGTCAATATGATAACGGATATCACCGGCCTGAATAAGGGCATTATTTTTGCCGTCTCTGTATTCCCTTACCCATGTATCTTTATAAAATCCGTCTGCCAGATGGGAAATACCGTAATTACCATTATCGTCTACGCCACCGTATTCTCTGCTGTCACGATTATGAATACCTGCGTCAGTAGTGGCATTGAAAGGTACTACCTGTGGCTTCCCATCATTACCTATAGTGACTGCATAGATTGTGTCATTATAAACATTTGCGTCTGTGTTGCCCGGACTGCCGTCCTGAAAACTCCTTATGCCGATAAGGTTAACTGATCCAGGTTCTGTGTTCCATGCTGACGGATCGCCGTTTGCCTGCTGAATAACCACATTTTTCAGATAATCATATTGCTGCTGTGCGGTCATTTTATTAAAGTCAGGAGGACCTGTCTGTCCTGCACTCTGAGTTCCATCTGTCTGTCCGGTTGTATTTGTCTGGTTCATGGGATCTGTCTGATTTGAAGGATCCATACCTGTTTGATTGGCTGCTGAAGCAGTTCCAGTTTGCTCTGGATTCGAAATAGCCACACCTGAAACTATACCATTACATGGCTCTCCCTGGGCTGCAGCATATTTTTCCAGATCTTCTTTTGTGCATTGAACAGGGCCTTTACCTGTAGGATCATTTACCATATACATACCTGTTTTTTCATCATATCCTGATACTGTTACAAAATGTCCGTCTTTGTAATCAGATGCAGGAATTGTACCTTTACCCAGTAGAACTACAGGATGACCCTCATTGAGTTGACTGTTTACGCTGTTAAGGCCTGTTATTTTCTCTGCCGTTGCTCCGGAATTTTCTGCTCCCCTCTTTATAGCTTCAAGAGTAGTAAAGGTGCTGTGTTCTGAATCAACTCTGTTACCATTGCTGTCTACACCGTCTTTTATAGTGCTGTCAAATTGATCTGTTACTATAGGTTTACCATCACTGTTTGTATACATGGCCTGACGGCTTGCCTGTATGGTATCTACAGTAGAAGCGTTCGCTTCTGCTCCTCCGGGAGTCAAATTAACTCCTTTGAGTGCCATAGCAAGTGATGTAGGGCCACAGTCAGCATTTCTGCCGTTTGGATCTCCTTCAAACTGATTCATGTGAATAGCATTTGAATTTATTTTATTTTGATTTGCTAATTTTTCCTCTTCTGCTTTCTTTTCCTCTTCTGCTAATTTTTCCTCTTCTACTTTCTTTTCCTCTTCTGCTATTTTTGAAGCCTGATCTGAAAGTTCTACTTTATCAGATGTATCTGTTTTAGGTGTTGTAGATTTATCATCCGTTCCGGATGTAGTTGATGAATTATTTTTATTCTGGGAAGTAGTTTTTGGGGAATTATCAGTTTTAGGCTGGCCGGTGTTAGTTTTAGGTGCCGATGTTTTTGGAGCAGGAGAACTTCCTGATGAAATAACTGACATGTTATCAATCACTCCTTTAATTGGCACTATGTCTATAAAATGTGCCATGAGAATCACTAAATAAGCTTTACAATATATATATCACGAAAATTTGACTTTTGTAAATATAGGACCTTTAAAATTTACGCACTTTCTTTATCTCATCCCTGAGTTCTGCAGCTCTTTCAAAATCCCATTTCAATGATGCTTCATTCATTGCTTTTTCCAGTTCTTTGATTAAATCTTTTGTTTCAGTTTCTGTAAGAAACTGTTCACTTTCAGGCGTTTTATAAACTTCTTTTTTCTCAGATATTCTTACCATGCCAAGTATATTTTTTACCGATTTTGTTACAGTCTGTGGCACTATGCCATGTTGTTCATTGTACGCCTTCTGTATTTTTCTTCTTCTCTCTGTCTCTTCCATAGCTTTTTTTATGGAACCGGTTATATTATCTGCATAAAGAATGACTTCTCCTCCTGCATTTCTTGCCGCTCTTCCTATAGTCTGTATAAGTGATGTTTCAGAACGCAGAAACCCTTCTTTATCTGCGTCCAGTATTGCTACAAGCGATACTTCCGGCAGGTCGAGTCCTTCTCTTAATAGATTTACTCCTATCAGTACATCAAATTCACCGAGTCTCAAATCTGTCAATATTTCCACTCTATCAAGGGTATCTACATCACAGTGAAGGTAGTTTACCTTTATGCCGAGATCTTTTAAATATTCAGCCAGTTCTTCAGACATTTTTTTTGTAAGGGTTGTAACAAGGACTCTTTCTCCTTTTTCCACTCTTATTTTTATTTCATTTATAAGATTATCTACCTGATTTTTTAACGGTTTTACTGTCAACAGAGGATCTATAAGACCTGTAGGTCTGATTATCTGTTCTACAATTTTTGAGCTTTTTTGTAATTCATATATGCCAGGTGTGGCAGAAACATATATAACCTGATTTATTTTCGCCATAAACTCTTCAAAAGTGAGAGGCCTGTTATCATAGGCAGAGGGAAGACGGAATCCATGGTCTATAAGGCTGGTTTTCCTTGACCTGTCTCCGATAGACATACCTTTAAGCTGTGGAAGTGTAACATGGGATTCATCTATAATAACAATAAAGTCAGAAGGAAAATAATCTATAAGAGTATAAGGAGGTTCTCCTTTACCTCTTCCGCTTAAATGTCGGGAATAGTTTTCTATGCCATGACAGTAGCCAAGCTGCTGAAGACATTCTATGTCATATCTGGTTCTTTCCGAAATCCTCTGTGCTTCTATATCCATGCCCCGGGAATGAAACCAGTCCACTCTTTCTCTCATTTCTCGTTTTATATTGTAAATTGCTTCTTCCAGCTTTTCTTCCTGTGTAATAAAATGTTTTGCAGGGTAAATGGTCAGTTTTTTTTGTTTTTGAATAGTTTTACCACTGGAATGGTCGACAGTAGAAATGTCATCTATTTCATCACCGAAAAATTCTATTCTATAAAGTATATTATCTCTGTCTACAGGATGAATTTCTACTAATTCTCCTTTTACCCGGAACCTTCCTCTTGTAAGTTCCAGATCATTTCTTTCATAATATAATGTTACAAGTTTTTCTAACAATTCATCTCTTTCTATTTCCTGTCCTTTTTCTATTTTAATAAGAGTATTTTTATAATCTTCCGGTGTACCAAGGCCATAAATACAGGAAATACTGGCAACTATAATGACATCGGTATTCTCTATGACAGACTGGGTGGCACAGTGTCTTAATCTGTCTATTTCATCATTTATTTTTGCGTCTTTTTCTATATACGTATCAGTCTGAGGTATATATGCTTCAGGCTGGTAATAATCATAATAACTTACAAAATATTCCACTCTGTTTTCCGGAAAAAAATCTTTAAATTCACTGCAGAGCTGTGCTGCAAGGGTTTTGTTGTGGCTTATTACAAGAGCCGGCCTTCCGACTTTTTCTATGACATTTGCTACTGTAAAGGTTTTCCCGGAACCGGTAACGCCAAGAAGGGTTTGCTCTTTCATTCCTCTTAAAATACCTTCTATCAGATTTTTTATAGCATTACACTGATCACCACGGGGAGTAAAATCAGATTTTAATTTGAATAAAGACAAAATAAACCTCCGTAATAACATATGAAATAAAAAGGATTACCGGGATTTTTCCCGGTAATCCTCTAAATTCCATCAATCCCTGTCATTTCTTTATATGATCTTCTACAGTCTTTAATAATACTTCCGGTTTTATTGGTTTTTCCAGCACTGCCTTTACAGGGAGCCAGTCTTCGTCAGGTTCAAAACCGAAAGGAAGGTTCATCTCATGCCTTATACCTGTTACCAGTATAATAGGTATGCCTTTTGTCTTTTCTTCTTTATTCAGACTCCTTGCTACATCAAAACCTTCTGTTTTTCTTGTCATCATAACATCAAGAAGAATTATATTTGGGGGATCGTTTTTTGCTTTCTCCAATCCTTCTTCTCCGTCAGGAGCATGGTCTACTTCATAACCTTTTGCTTCCAGTAAGTTAGTCATAGCATCCACTAAATCAGGATCATCGTCAATAATAAGGACCTTACTCATTTATTTCCCTCCTTCGTATTAGCGTTCAGCATTTCAGCATTTTTACTGACCTGTGCCTGTCTGACCTGCTGACCTGCTGATTGCTACAAGATTATTGTAATTTATTTTCTATAACTTTTCAATATCTTAAGTACACTCTTTGGTGTTAAATTACCATATATTTTATCATCTATCATTATAACCGGCGCAAGGCCGCATGCTCCCAGACATCTTGCCTCCTGCAGAGTAAATAGATTGTCTTCGCTTGTACCTCCTACTTCTATATTCAGATCCTCTTTTATTGCATTCAATACTTTATCTGCACCTTTAATATAGCAGGCAGTGCCAAGACATACTGAAATTATATGTTTCCCTCTCGGCTTGAGAGTAAAATAATGATAAAACGTAGCTACACCCCAGATATGAGATGTCGGTATATTCATTGTAAGAGCAATTTCATCCATTACTGCCCTGTCAAGATACCCGTAAAGTTCCTGGGCTTTATGAAGTATTCCTATAAGATATGATTCAGGATGGGGGTTATGTTTAACCTTTTCCATAAATTCTTTTAATTCAATCATTTTTTCGTCATTTAAATCAATTTTTGTGTCAATCATGTTATCTACACTCCTAATCAGGTGACGGGTGATGCGTGACACGTTATTTACATCACGTATCACATATCACGTATCACTCTTCACTCTTAATATTTCGCTTTAACATCTTTAGAAATTATACCCACGGGCTCATGAGGTTTATAATGGGTATGTAATAACTCATGAGATATGGGACTGAGAGGTCTACCGAGGAATTCTCTGTAGATTCTCTGTATATCGGGGTTCGCATGGCTTCTTCTGAAGGTTCTCTGCCTGTCAATATTATATAATGCTTCTGCTCTTTTTTTGAGTAATTCTTCATCGAGAGGCATTGAATTGGAACCGGCATATGGCTGACCGCCTCCGCCGATACATCCGCCGGGACACCCCATTATTTCAATAAAGTGGTATCTTTTTGGATCTTTTCTTACTATTTCGAGAAGGGTATTTGCATTGCCAAGTCCATGTGCTACAGCGACTCTTATTTCCTTGCCGTCCATTACGACTTTCCCTTCTTTTATGCCTTCAAAGCCCCGTAAATTCTCAAACTCTATATCAATAAGCGTTTCCGCAGTATACAACTCGTAGGCAGTACGTAAAGCTGCTTCCATAACTCCTCCCGATACGCCGAATATTGTTCCCGCACCTGATGATAATCCGAGAGGTCTGTCAAAACTTTCACCTTTTATATTGACAAAATCTATACCTGAAGATTTTATCATCCATGCAATTTCTCTTGTAGTTACAACATAATCAGTAGCCTGTAAACCCCTTACCATAAGTTCCGGTCTTGCAGCTTCATATTTTTTTGCAGTACAGCACATTATGGCAACATTCAGAATGTTTTCAGGAGCTACTTTTATTTTCTCCGCAAAATAGGTCTTTGTCATAGAACTTAGCATAGACATAGGAGATTTGCAGGTAGATACGTTTTCCAGTAAATCGGGATAGAACTGTTCCACACATTTCATCCATGCACTTGAACAGGAGGTAATCATTGGCAGTTTCCCGTTGCCCTGAAGCCTGTCCAGAAATTCACTTGCTTCTTCCATTATGGTAAGATCTGCTGAAAATTGTGTGTCAAACACATAGTCAAACCCGAGCTTCCTTAAAGCTGCTACCAGATTATGTTCCATGTTTAAACCTGGCTCAAGGTCAAAGGCTTCGCCTATGGCAGCTCTTACAGAAGGGGCAAATTGCGCTATTTTTACGAACGATTTATCGCCGAGTTTTCCGAAAAGATCCTGTGTGTAGTTCTTCTCAACAAAAGCGGCGGTAGGGCAGACATTTATACACTGGCCACAGCCGGTACAGACACTGTCTTTAAATGGCATTTCATAAGCAGGCATAACTACGGTCTTGAAGCCTCTGTGTGCATAACGAAGGGCATTTACTTTCTGAATCTCCGAACATATCCTTATACATCTGCCACAGAGAATACATTTATTGGGATCTCTTATTACGGAATGGGATGAAAGATCCTTTTCATAATGTTTCTTTTCACCTTCGAAATGTCTGTGTCTGATACCTATGGCATAGGCAAGTCTCTGGAGTTCGCAGTTTCCGTCTCTTTCACATATATGACAGTCTTCCGGGTGGTTATCCAGTATAAGTTCTACTATATCCCGTCTTGCAGTCCTGAGTTCTTTTGTGTTAGTATGAATCCTCATACCGTCTTTTACAGGGAATGTACATGATGCTGCATAATTTTTCATGCCTTCTACTTCAACAATACAGACCCTGCAGGCACCTTCAATTGAAAGCTGGGGATGATAGCAGAGACGGGGGATATGAAAGCCGAGTTTATCTGCACACTGCATTATTGTCTGTCCATCCTCTACTTTATAGGGATTATTATTTATATAAATAGTAATTTCACTCATAAGATTATCTCTCCTTATACCTTGCTTATGGCTCCGAATTTACAGGTATCAAAACATAGTCCGCATTTAATACATTTTTCTATGTCTATGATATGTTTTTTCTTCGGAGTACCGGATATGGCTGTCACGGGGCACACTTTCTTACATGCACCACATCCTATACATGAGTCGTTTATTTCATAGCTGATCATTGATTTACAGGCTCCTGCCCGGCATTTTCTGGATTTTATATGTTCTTCATATTCAATTCTGAAATTTTTCAGTGTACTTAAAACCGGATTCGGTGCAGACTGACCGAGGCCGCACAGGGAAGACTTCTTTATCATAGTTGCCAGTCTTTCCAGTTTCTCTATATCTCCTTCTTTACCGTTTCCTTCTGTAATCCTTGTGAGTATTTCAAGCATTCTTTTTGTACCTTCTCTGCAGGGAGTACATTTACCGCACGATTCATCCTGCGTAAATTCCAGGAAATACCTTGCAATATTAACCATACAGGACGTTTCGTCAATAACAATCATACCGCCTGAACCCATCATTGCCCCTGCATTTATAAGTGATTCATAATCTACTTTTGTATCCAGATATTCCTCTGAAAGACATCCTCCCGAAGGTCCGCCTATTTGAACTGCTTTGAATTTTTTATTGCCGGGAAGACCTCCTCCTATATCATATATGATTTCTCTGAGGGTAGTGCCCATCGGAATTTCTATAAGACCGTTGTTTTTTACCATTCCTGCAAGAGCAAAGACTTTTGTACCTTTACTTTTTTCAGTTCCTATAGAACTGAACCAGTCTGCTCCGTCCAGTATTATGACAGGTATATTTGCCCATGTTTCCACATTGTTAATAACAGTTGGTTTCCCGAAAAGACCTCTCTGTGCAGGGAAAGGAGGTTTAGGAGATGGCATACCTCGTGAACCTTCTATTGAATGAATAAGAGCTGTTTCTTCTCCGCAAACAAAGGCTCCTGCCCCCAGTCTTATTTCTATATCAAAAGAGAAATTGCTTCCCAGTATATTTTCTCCCAGAAAACCTTCTTTTCTTGCATCTTCTATGGCTTTTTGAAGTCTCTTTATGGCAAGAGGATATTCGGCTCTGATATATATAAAGCCTTTCTTTGCCCCTATGGCATATCCTCCTATAATCATTCCTTCCAGAATTGTATGAGGGTCTCCTTCTATGGCACTTCTATCCATAAATGCTCCAGGATCTCCTTCATCTGCATTGCATATGACATATTTTTCTTCACTTTCTTCTTTTGCAGTCAGTTCCCACTTGAGCCCTGTAGGGAACCCTGCTCCTCCTCTGCCGCGAAGTCCTGCTTTTTTGACTTCTTCTACAACCTGTGCCGGAGTCATGTCAGTGAGAATTTTTGCCAGTGCTTCATAACCTTTTACCGAAAGATAATCTTCTATACTTTCAGGATCTATAATGCCGCAGTTTCTAAGTGTAATTCTCATCTGCTTTCCGAAGAAATTAACATCCCCGAAAATACGGAAGAAACGATTGTACAGATGATCATCTTCTATAACAAGCCTTGCTACGGGATTATTTTTAAGTATATGTTCCTCTATTATTTCAGGTATATCTTTACCTGTTACTCCTCCGTAAAGGGTATAACCGGGATTTATTATCATAATAGGGCCTTTGCCGCACATGCCAAGACATCCCGAAATAATAATATTGACTTTCCCTGTAAGGCCATGTTTTGCCAGTTCTTTGTCTATATCACCTTTAAGATTGCCTGAGCCCTGTTTCATACAGGTGGGGCCTTTACATAATATAATTTCCGATACAGTTTCCTTTGTATGTGTTTCCATATTATATACCTCGCTATTTAATAGTCCATTCTTCTATTTTTTCACCTTTTTTAAGGTGCTTTTCTATTATGTCGGCTGCCATTTCCTTTGTAACATTTCCATACTTAACAGGTATTTTACCTTCTTCCACTACCTCTACAGTAGGTTCCAGGTTACATCTTCCTGAACAGCCTTTCTGACTCAGATAAACATCTACAAGACCGTTTTGTATGGCTGTCTGAAATACCTCCATAATTTCTTTTGAGCCGGCAGCTATTTCACATGTGGCCATTCCCACATATACCCTTTTTGTTGAAAGATATCCCTTTGCTATAATTTTTGCTATAGCTTCAGATCTTTTCTTTTTAATAATATCCAGTGGAGTCAACAATTAACATCCCCTTTCTAATGTAAATATAAACGAATTTCCCTTTTCTCCCGGTTCAACCCATATATTTCCGCCATGTTTTTCAATTATGTCCTTTGTTACAAATAAACCGAGCCCTGTTCCTCTTACTTTTCTTTTTTGCTGGGATTCAAGACGGGAGAATTTCTTGAAGAGTTTTCCTTTATCCTCTTCTTTTATCGGTATGCCGTCATTGTATACATTTATTTCTATTTTAGATTCTTTTATGGAAGATGTGAGTATAATTTTACCGTCTTTAGAGCCGTATTTTATAGCATTACCTACGAGATTATTTGCTACTATAGACAGTAAATCCGGATCTCCCTTGAGTTTTATGCCCTTGTTTATATTATCTATAATTTCCATTCCTTTTTCAATTGCCTGTTTTGAAAAAGCTTCTGCTGAAACAGAAAATACATCTTCTTTAAGGAGCAGATCTATTTTACTTGTTTTAATCTCACCTTTTTCTATTCTGCTCAGATTAAGGAAATTTTTTACGGTGGATTCCAGATAGTCAAGATTTCTTGTGATAGAATCCAGAGCTTTTCTCTGTTTAAAATTGATGAGTCCCAGAAATCCATCCCTTACAGTATAGGCATTTAATATGGTTGAAGCCAGGATACCTTTCAGTTCATGTGCTACAAAACCAATTAAATCAAGATAACTCTTGTTTAATTCTTTAAGTTTCTCATTTCCTTCCTCAAGCTTCTTTCTTTTTCCTTCAAGCCTTTCTGCCATCTTATTAAAAGATTCATCAAGCTGTGTAAGCTCTTCCAGGGAAGTAACTGTTTTAACTCTGTACCCCAGGTCCCCGCCGGCAAATCTTGACGTTGCATTCAGTAAATCATTGATTGGTTTTGATATGCTTTCTGCAAGTATATAGGAAAGTATTGCTGCAATCATGGTTGCAAGTGCTATAAGCGTAATAATACCAAAAAGTATATCTCTTGACATATCCCGGAATGGTGCTTCAAGCATTCCTACATATAATATGCCTATAACATGACCATTTATATCTTTAATAGGTTCGTAAGCAGTAAGATACCAGTCTGTTACGACAAAAGCTCTTGCAACCCAGAGCCGGCCTTCTTCTACAACCTTTTTATATACTGCTTCGGAAACCCTTGTGCCTATAGCCCTGTTCCCTTCTTTATCCAGAACATTTGTCGCTATTCTTATATCGTCCTGAAATATAGTCACAGTTCCTGTAGGTTTTTCATTATACAATTCCTGTTCAAAGACAAGACTCCTTGCCCTGTCAACTATACCGTTGTTATTATTAATGACTCTTCCACCGTAGATAATATATGAAGTTTTTCCCGATGTTTCATTTACAGGCAGAGCATATTCTACTGTCATGGCACTTTCCAGAACCTTTAATGTTCCCGGTCTTGCCTGTTCAGTGTCTTTTACTTGTATTTTTATCGTGTCGTAAAGATCATTATGCATTTCAAGGAGTTCTTCTCTGGATATAATTCTTATACCTCCTACTCCTCTATTCTGCCGTAATGCTTCACAGGCAATATCACTTTTTATATTATCTCCTTCAGGCTTAACTATATACAGGTAATCCAGGCCAAGTTTCTCTTTAATTATATCGGGATTATCTCTTTCTGAAATAAGAGTAAATTCTGTTTTATATGTATCAAGATCCCTTACATATACGGCTCTTACAGTATTGAGCCTTATCTTTACTTCCTTCTGAGCTCTTTCTATAATATCTTTTTCTACTATATAATAAACCATGATGGATTTTGATATACCCAGTACAAGTATAATAGAGAGAAAGGATAATAATAGTCTGGATTTAATCGTATTCACAGATCGTTCCCCCTGTTTTTTCTCCTGCATTGACAAAATATATCAGATTCTCAAGCTCCATTACAACATTGACATTGTTTATTATTATATCAGGCGTACTTCTCAGCCTTATAGGGGCAAAATTTAATACACCCTTTATACCGGCGCCTGCCATGAGATTGAAAACCTGCTGGGCAGATGTATCAGGTACAGTAATAATACCTATTTTTATATTATTTTCTTTTATATAGTCTTTCATTTTTTCCAGAGGCAAAACCGGTACATCCGTTTCTTCATTATATTTCTGTGGATCTATATCGAAAGAGGCTACTATCTTTATGCCTTCTTCTTCAAAACCATTATACTGGACCAGAGCTTTCCCTATTTTCCCGACTCCTGCCAGTATAACATGTTTAACTTCATTTTTCCCGAGTATATGATTTAATTTTTCAATAAGCTCATCTATTTGATAACCGCCCTTTTTATTTCCCGTAATACGTGACAGGGAAAAATCTTTTCTTACCTGAAGAGCAGTTACTCCCGTGGCATCTGCCAGGTTATTCGAAATAACTCTTATAAGCCCCATAGATTTCAATCTGTAAAGTACATTTCTATATCTTGATAATCTCACAATACAATTTTTATTGGTAACCATAATATTCTCCTGCTCACATTATATCCTGCTTATAATAACATAATCCTGTTTTTTGTCAAGAGATTTTGTTCGTAAAATCATATAAAATTGTATTATTGAATGTAATCTATCTTACAGTATTATTTTTTTGTTCAAAAAAACATTTTTAATGTGATTTACCTTATATTATTGGAGTGAAAAGTGAATGGTAAAAAGTGAATGGTGAGTGACAGCACCATATTCTACTCTCAACTCACTACTCAATTAAATGCTAATAAATTATGAAATACAATATAATAAATAAATTTTATTATTTATTTTCTTATCCTGCCGATATCATTTTTTAGAAATACGTGACCTGTCAGAATTTTAATTAACAATTGACTATTAGAATTTTTTCAGTTAAAATAACCGTCGATATATTATTTAGAAAGGAGTGCGGTTTTTCCTGAATATTTTGGATAATCTGTCAGAGGTCATTAATATAGACGGATTAGTCCTCCCGTTACGTTAATGCGTAGCACATTAAGAATCTTCTAAATTCAGATGCCGTATTTAATCAATGACTCAATTCAAACATGTTAAAGTCCCTGAGGGAGATTTAATTCAAATTAAGGATGGAAAAAGAATAGTAGGAGACAGACCTGTTATAGGCCTTCTTCGTGGTGATGGTACCGGTATTGATATTACCCCTGTTATGCAGTCAGTGGTGGAAGCTGCTGTCAATAAAGCCTATGGCGGGAAAAAATCAATAGCCTGGTGTCCTATATATGCCGGATTGGAAGGTTTTCTCAAATATGGGGAAGTATTGCCTGAGGAAGCAATAGAGGCAATAAAATATTTAAAGGTAGCCATTAAAGGCCCCTTTACAACACCTGTAGGGGAAGAAACTCATGTTTGTCTTTACTGTTCACATCAACAGTATACAGGAGGAGAATGTGAGGAATGTCATAAACCGGATGGAGTTGCTCCGAGATTTCGTTCCGTAAATGTGAGATTTCGTCAATCTATGGATCTCTTTGCCTGTGTAAGACCTGTTCAATATTTTTCCGGTGTCCCTGCACCAAATAAATATGCAGATAAAGTAAATTTTGTTATATTCAGAGAAAATACAGAAGATGTTTATGCAGGTCATGATTTTGAAAAAGGTTCTGAACTTGCCAGAGCCATTATAGAACTGATAAAAGAAAAAACCGGTAAGGCCATAAGGGAAGACAGCGGTATAGGAGTAAAACCTATTTCCGAATTCGGGAGTAAAAGACTTATAAGAAGTGCTATTCAGTGGGCTATAAGCCAGAAACTCCCTTCTGTTACAATCGTTCATAAAGGAAATATTATGAAGTTTACTGAAGGCTCTTTCTGTAAATGGGGTTATGAAGTGGCAAAAGAAGAATTTGGCCATATTACTGTCCCGGAAAAGGAATTATGGAGTAAATATGGTGGTAAAATGCCGGAAGGAAAGATTTTAATAAAGGATCGTATTGCAGATTCCATATTCCAGCAGATACAGACAAGACCTGACGAATACAGTGTTCTTGCTCTTCCGAATTTGAACGGCGATTATCTTTCCGATGCGGCTATAGCTCTTGTGGGAGGTCTCGGTCTCGGTCCGGGAGCAAATATAGGTGATGAATATGCTCTGTTTGAAGCAACTCATGGAACTGCTCCTAAATATACAGGCCTTGATAAAGTCAATCCCGGCTCATTAATACTTTCTGCTGTCATGATGTTAGATTATCTCGGATGGCACGAAGCAAGCCAGCTTATAGTAAATGCTATGAAAAAGTCTATACTTGATGCTCATGTAACCTATGATCTTGCCCGTTTGATGGAAAGAGACGGCAGGACAGATGTTCATGAATTATCCTGTTCAGGTTTCGGTAAAGCTATAATCGACAGACTTTAATGTTGTGAGCGTTCAGCTATCAGCACTCAGCTTTCAGGAAAAATATATATTCAACTGATAGCTGTTAGCTGACAGCTGAACGCTATATATAATTTTCAGGGGAGAGATTTTCTATGCATAAAATATTTGACAGAGAGATTAAATTTCCGATTCTTATAGGCATCTGTGGAGGAAGCGGTTCAGGAAAATCGGAATTTGCCTATAATATAGCTTCAGAAATAGATGACCTGGTTATTATTTCTACGGATAATTTTTACAGAGATTTGAGTTATATGTCGGAAGAAGAAAGAAAGAATGTAGATTTCGACAAACCTTCAAGTGTTGATATGGATGAATTGTATTATACACTTGCAAAGATTAAAAAGAATAATCTCAATGAGATAGCTATCCCTAAATACGATTTCAAGGATCATGTAAGAAGTAAGGATAAAAAAATAGTAATCATAAAGAAAATAGTAATTATAGAAGGGCTTTTTATCTTTACAGACGAAAGGGTAAGGGATCTCCTTGACTATAAAATTTTTGTTGATTCCGCCTCAGGTGAGAGACTTGCAAGAAGGCTGGACAGAGATGAAAAGGTAAGAGGCAGAGATAAAATAGATATTGTTGATCAATGGAGAAGAAATGTAGAGCCAGGATTTCAGAAATATATAAGATTTACCAAATCCTATGCTGATTTTGTTATTAATTCCAGATTCGAAGAACCTATTGATCAGCCTTTTTTACAGAAGCCGCTTCAAGTTTTTGTAGCTGCATTGAAATATATGTTAAAAAAATAAGATTTTTATATCAGTCAGTCCTATTTTTATATGATGTATTTTCCTTGCGTTACGTGTTACGGTTATTATTTATAATGTTCATTCCATGGCATAGGTGTGGTGAGAGGGTTATAATCAAAGGGGTCTTCTATTTTACTGGTAGGTCTCGGTGTAGCATTCCAGTTCTTACCGGCAGGATATCGCCCCGGTTCGAAGTTCAGTCCGTCAGGTTTTACTATAATAATAGGTTTTCCTATAACATCATTGAATATATAACTTATATGTAAAAAGTTCAAACTATCAATAACAGACAGGTATAGAGTCTGGTATTTATCTAATCTTAAAAATTCATCTGGAAGAATGTCCCTGTTTACTATAAATTTCCCCGTAGAATAATCATAATAAGAATTTAATCCGAGTTTTTTTAGAAATTCCTCTGCTGGAACATATAATTTTTTTGAAGTATCGTCAAAGATTATTTTCCCATCAAATGCTTTATCTTCAATAGAAAGAGGGTATGGGTATTCATTTACAAGAGATACACCATGAAGGTGTGTAACATCTGCAATAACAGTAACATTGCTTGTCATTAAAGGAGTAGGTATTGATGTTTTTTCTAAGGAGAGTTTATATTCATTTAATTCTTTTTCATATTGTTTTTTTCTGTCCCCTTCTGATAAGTTTATAAGAGTGTTCAGAATACTGTTATATTTTTTCATTTGATTCTGGTTGTAGAATATTGTTTTTGCCTTTTCAAGCCAGCTTATGCTCAGGTCAATCTGACTCAGATAATAATAACATCTTGCTATGCCGTAGTGTGCCAGACCCAGTTTGGAATTCAGTTGTATTGATTTTTTATAGTGTTTTATTGCTTTATAGTAGTTCTTTTTATATTGATAGGCATTCCCCATGAGGAAATAAGCAGTAAAAGAGTTCTTGTTTTTACTTATAGCTTTTTGTAATATGGTTATGGCACCATCATAAGACCCCTGGTTTGTAAGAACTATTGCTTCCTGAAGAAATATTTCTATGTTGTCTTCTGAAGCAAATATAGTTATTGAACTTAAGGCCAGCAATATTATAAGCAGATAAATGTATGTTTTTTTCATAATGTGTTCTTTCGTGACGCGTCACTCGGTGACGCGAGGATTGGGTCTGACCTGTAATATATATTATCATAATTTGCTGTGTATGTCCAATATAAAAAGGGTTTTTATCAGTTCGGCAGAAATATTATAATCAGGTTCATAAAAATCTATAATTCCAGAACCTGATTTTAATTGATGCCGAATTTGCCGATGGAAGCACTAAGAACCTATCCGAAAAGTAATATTTATTCTACACCCTTCCGGTGGGTGAGGCTCTGGAGAAAAATATATACCGTATTAACAGTAATTTATAAATTAAACAAATGTAATATCGTAGCAGTCTGTAATAAGAGTTTTTTTGCAAGAGGATTATAGATTTTTCGGAAGAGCCTCACCCACCGGAAGGTATTTGATGACTTTTCGGATAGGCTCTAAGTACCGTAACAGGTAA
>CAYSLJ010000154.1:0-15887 GCA_964431735.1 uncultured Synergistia bacterium
AGAGCCTCACACACCGGAAGGGTATAGAATAAATATTACTTTTCGGATAGGTTCTTAACCCCTGTAGAAAAATCAGCCGGTGGATTTTGGGAATATTTAATCTATTGACAAAATTTACTTTTTGTAGTAACATCTATTTGAGATTATTATGATACCTGGTCTCAAAATTATTTATATGCCAGATGATAGTAATCTACATAAATTACATTAAGGAAATGTATTGTGTTTTATGAGTATGTTAAAATATAGAGTAAATAAAAATTCAGGACAGTAAAACATGATTTTTGTCATGGCTGTCCTGATAGTATTTAAACTAATTGATGTAATGTTATTATAACATGAATAATTTATTCAGTCATTACTGTTAAATTGAAAGAATAATAATTCTATGTAGTGAACTATAATTACTGAGTACCATAACAGGTAAAAGGGTACCCATAAAAAGCTTATGCCTGGCAGGCTCTGGAGAAGAAAAATTAGTTTTTTCTATAGTATTAAAAATTAAATAAGGGTTAATTTATTGTCTGTAAAACAAATTATATAAGGCAAATTATTTTTCTTCGTAAGAGCCTGTCAGGCATAAGCTGATAAAATGGTTACGAACTTATCTGGAGAGTTACTGAGTTTAGCATAAATAATACATACTTTCGTGACGTGTAACGCATTGCGTGTCACGGGAGGAAAATCTTTATTATATGCTTATGCTCAGGTCAGTAAAAAAGCAGAACAGTAGTTTCTGTTTGAGCTACTGATGTGAACATGTGTAAACTACTGGAGAGAATAAATAAATAAATTTCTTTCAGTGTAACACATGGCATGTGTAATGCCCTTATATGCTTTACATCAGTACTATATGTTTTATAAAATAAGGAGGAATGATAATGGTAATTAATGGTTTCAGGAACATGGCCAATCTTAAGAAGTCTGAAGGTCAGGCAAAAACGGTAAAACATGATGAAGGCCATGAAGATGTTCCTGTAAAAGATAGTTTTGCAGGAGGTTTAAAACTCGGTCTCAGTTATACACTGGATCCTGTAGGCACAGGCCTGGAAGCTTTTGAGCAGATTTTTATAGACGGCAAATGTCCTAAAGGCAATAAGTTCAAGTCTGCTTTCATGGAAGTTTCTGCCGGTGTCCACAGCGATAAATCTGTGGGACGCTGGTTCGGTGAAGCAGCAGGACTTCTTATAGGCAGTGCTTTACAGGGTGTTACAGGAGGAGCTATTGCAGTTGCGACAGGTCTTATCTCAACAGGAGCAGGTATCTATGGAATTGCAAAAACAATAGATAGTGCTACTGAAACAAAACATGGTGATCATGACCATGACCATGAAGTAAAACTTGAAGGAACTTTTAAGGAAGGCCTTAAAGGAGGATTCGGTATAGCCATAGATCCTTTTGGTACTGCAGCGGAAACGACTAATTCCCTTCTTATAGACGGGAAATGTATAAGGCATAATGATATAAAAACCGTTTCAGAAGACATGTCTGCAGAAGCGCATAAAAGCAAATGGAATCTGCCGAAAACCCTTGGAACAATAACAGGGTTTATAGGCGGAACAGCCTGCAATATAGCTACAGGAGGACTATTGCCTGTCGGAACAGGTATAGTAGATATATGGAAGACTGTAAAAAATTAACTGTTGATTAGAGGATTTTTTTACGGAACTCCGGCAGAATATATGTCTGTGTCCCTGTCTGCCGGATTCCGTATTTTTGTAGCAATCACGATAACTATTAAATCATTCTGGCAATTTCAGATGCATTATGTATTGCATCAAGGCCATTTGTTGGCATTACATAAGCATCTCCTACAGTGTAAATTTCCTTTACTGCTCCTTTTATATCTTCACTGATAGGGTTATAAGAGCGAACGCCGGAAGCAATAACAATTGTATCGAATAATCCTATGTTTTCTTCCTGTTCATTGTGTAAAACAATTACACCTGTCGGCGTAATGTTTAGAACTTTCATGTTAACATAGATTTTTACGCCATATTCGTTTAAACTCTGCATCAGCCAGACTTTACGGGCAGGTTCTTCATCTGTTCCAACAGCACCGGTTGCCTCTATGAGACTTACTTTTTTTCCTTTATAGCCGAGATAATTTGCCGTTTCACATCCTGTGGAGCCGCCGCCTATTACTGCTACCGAATTACCTGTATCTACCTTTCCTGAGAGGACATCATGAGCTGTAACTACATGGTCACTGTCAGAACCCGGTATGCCGGGAATAAAAGGTATGCTGCCGGTAGCTACAACCAGAGCATCAGGACTCAGTATTTTAACAGTGTCAGCTGTGACTTCATGGCCTGTTACAACCATGACGTTTTGTAGTCTGGCAATCTGTTCTGTACGCCATTCTACTACCCAGCGAAAATCTCTTTTTCCGGGAGGTACAGAAGCAAGATTCCATTGACCGCCCGGTAATGGCTCTTTTTCAAAGACCATAACTTTATGTCCTCTGATTCCTGTAATAAGTGCAGCTTCCAGTCCTGCAGGGCCGCCTCCTATGATCATTACTCTCTTAATAGTGTCAGCTTTTTTCATCTTCATTTGTTTTTCCCTGCCAAATTCGGGATTTTGCAGACAGCTGGCAAAACCGGCAGTCATCTGAGTGCCTATACATCCCTGCAGACAGCCGATACATTTGCGGATATCACCGGCTCTGCCTTCTGCTGTCTTTTTTACCCAGTCTGGATCGGCAATAAGTCCCCGTCCCAGAGCCACTATATCAGCTTTCCCTTTTTTTAGAATATCTTCGGCAGTGGAAGGATCTACAATGCGCTGTACACCAATAACCGGTATATTGACAGACTTTTTTATGGCCTCTATATGGTCTATAACAGGTGTATGGCCGTCTTCTGCAATCGGCATCATAAGAGACCATACAGCAGGTGATACTCCTCTACCTGCAGTGATATGGAGGGCATTTGCTCCCGCTTTTTCCAGTATCATGGCAATTTCTTTTGCATCTTCTATATGAATAGCTCCTCCTTTGCCTTCTGTTGCAACCATCCTGAATATTACAGGAAAGTCTTCTCCCACTACCGATCTGATTTTATGTAATACTTCAATGGGAAATCTTATTCTGTTTGCAAGGCTTCCTCCATAATTATCTGTACGTCTGTTAAAATACGGCGAATAGAATTGTTGAATCAGAAATCCCTGTGCTCCATTGATTTCTATGGCGTCTGCCCCTGCTTTTTTCGCTCTGAGTGCGGCACTGGCAAAATTATCTACTTCTATTCTTATATCATCTACCGTCATGGCAGTTGAATACATAGATGTTTTAGCGAAATCCATACCTTTAAAACGTATTTCATTGGGCCCAAAAATACCATCTGATGGTGATATAAGACGCTTTTTTCTGGTATAAAAAGGGTATGCTTCCATACCTGCATGCATGAGATGAACTGCCAGTTTTGCCCCTGCTTTATGGACAGATTCGGCAAGAGCCGTAAAGCCCGATATATATCTGTCATCATAAAGGGAGTTCATGCCCGGTGCTACAGTGCCGTTTTTCGATACTGCCGTTACGCCGGTAATTATTAATCCTGTTCCGCCTTCGGCAATTCTGCTATAAAACTCTATCATTCTATCTGACATGGTGTCATCTCTATTGCCCAGTCTCGTACCCATAGGTGCAAGAGCCACTCTGTTTTTTAATTGCATCTGACCTATATGTATCGGTTTGAATATGTTACTGTAATATGATTTCATTGTAATCTCCTTTCAGATCAGTATATAATAGCCTGTCCTTCAGCAGGTATCTCTCCATATATAGCCTTATTTACCAGTCCTTCTATTTGAAGCGGTATCAGCCCTGCCTCCCTTGCAGCAGGAGCTATGGCAGAATAACAGTAAGGGCATAATGTAATTATATAGTTAGCACCTGATGATTTAGCATCATCTATATTCTGCTGAACCATTTTATCTGCACAGTCAGTATCTTTCCATAGATCTCCCGTAAAGAGGCCGTAATATCCTCTGGCTCCGCAGCATATACGGTTACTGTAATCATAATGCCTTTCGACTCTGGTCATACCTGTCATTGTGAATAATTTATCAATCAAGGGATTTCTGTCCGGGCCGGAGCATGATGAACAGGGTAGTTGCACTGCTGCAGTTGAATTTAACGGAGAAATATGATTCTGATGCTTTTCCATAGTATATATCAGCCATTCAAGTAAAGAAATGGGTCTGAATTTGAGCTTGAGCCCCATCTGGCGGGCATGTTCTATACCGCACAGGCTTTCATCATGATAAAAAATTATCTCCCCGGCAGGTAATTCATTCAGACTGGCTATTGATTTTTCTATGAATTGGTCTTCTTGATTTTTTAAATAACCATGTATAAGACCATGACCGAGAGAATAGGAACTGCCTCCGAATATGTTCATACCTCTGAAAAGTCTGCACGAATAAAACATTTCAGGATTGGTGTTTTCCATGATCCCCATAGAAAGCCAGGGAGCATCTTCTGTACTTTTGTGAATATAATTGCGGGCACCGTTAATAAAGAAATTATTAACAAATATGTCCATGTGTTTTTCATAAGATTGATTGTATGACATAATATTCCTCTCCTAAAATAAGTGTTCTTCTTCCATCATTTTGAAGACCATCCATGCGCCACCCATGGCAGTAGTACCGCCCATTGATAATGTTACGCCAATAGTTTCAAGCAATTCTTCTTTAGTGGCTCCCAGTTTAATAGCTGCTTTAAGATGACCGAGTGTGCATGGCGGACAATGATCCCTGATGCCAATACACAGAGCCATCATGTGTTTTTCTTTTGACCCTATAGCACCTTCTTTAAAAGCACTGTTTAGAATCTGAAGGGTATATTTCCAGACATCGGTATTTTCTTTATCGTAGTTTTTTCTGCATGCCAGAAAGTCTTCCAGCCATTTATTTTGATTTTCCATAGCATTTCTTCCTCCCTGCAATAATGAGATCTGATTTGTTCATACCTGTTCTTCCTGTGAGTATGTCACAGAAGCCTGCCTCCTCTAAAAGACGTATCAATAATGTTTCCGGTATGAAGTGATTGGCTTTTACGGTCAGTTCTGTCATAAGATTTATTGCATTCATATATAACCTGTCTGTTCCGTAATCAGTCATATTCTGTGTCACAAACCACCCGCCGGGAACTATAGTTGCAGCAATTTTTCTTATAACCTGTTCCAGTTTATTACCGAATATTTGAAGTACATAAGAAGTAAGGACAATATCATATGTTTTTTCCGGCAGATAATCTGTTAACAGGTTACATGGAATGACAGATAACCTGTCTCTATACGCTGATTCTGTATATATATGTTTTATCTCTGCCGCAACGTCAGGTAAATCAGCAATTACTCCATGTAAATTTGAGTTGCAGTCCAGAAGAGCTGTGGCATATTTCCCATGATTTCCTCCTATATCACACAGCCACCGTGCATCATTAAATCCTGGAAGCTTTTCTATGAATTCCACAGTATCCTGTAGAGAACCCCTCATGGCATGCTCTATAATTCCTTTCATCCCATCAGAAAATTTTTTGCTTATACATCCTGCAGGCATACCTGGTTTTCTGAGCAGTTCAGACATACTGGATATAATATGTTCGCAATTCTTTCTCTGCCAGAGCAGAGAATTTCCCTGATAAAAGGGGGATGTTGAAACAAGGAATTCAGCAGAAGCAGATGTTACCATATACCTTTTATCTATTACAGTAACCAGTTTACGGCCTTCAAGCAATGAAAGCAGTGCTTTTATGGCACCTTCATCTGTTCCTGTTATCTCTGCTGCTTCCGCAGCAGTCCTGGGGGTTAAAAGATGATCAAAGAGTTTGAGATTGATTGATTCTTTCAGTGCACATGCATCAATAGCTCCGATAAATATAGATTCTATAAAATCGAAATCATTGACCGGTTTTTCCATAGTTGTTTTTGTAACCATTCATTTACTCCTTTTTTTAGATTATAGTTAAGTAGCTTAACTATTTTTTGAAAAAAAATATTACTTTTCCGGAACTCCGGATATTCTTTCATCTATAATATCATTTATTGTTTCTAACATGACTGATATAGTTGCAATCTGGGATGATGAAAATGAACTCAGACGATTTATCAATTCGTCCATTTCTCTGCCGTGGAATTGTTTATGGGCGTGGTATGCCTGCCATCCCGGTTCTGTAAGTGAAAGTAAATATTCTTTGTTACTGTATGGAGCCTGCTGTTTTTTTACATATCCGTTTTTTGACAGTTTTGAAACCATCTGAGAAGTCGCGCTTTTTGTAACACCGAACAGTTTTGACAGGCTGGTAATATTGATTTCTTCATTCTCGCCTATTGCCTGAATGATATGTGCTTCATTTGTTGTAATTTCCCTGTCTTCATCTATTTTTATAGGCATAGTCTCCATAAAAGTAAATTTCCGTGCAAACCTTAACAGGTGACTTACTGTATTTGTAATGAGTTCTTTTTTTGTATCCATATATATATGATACAGGTGCTTAACTATTTTGTCAATAGTTTTTCATAATTTTCCTGTAAAATGAAATTATCTGGAAAATTTCATATGGACTATCCTGTTATTAAATAGATTTTTTAAAGGAGGGATAAGTGCGATGAAACCCAGTATTTTCCATCTGTTTCTGAAGTAATCCAGATAATTCCATTCTTCTATAAATTCAATTTTTTTATTCCATCTTTCCATAGAACGGCTATCGTTCAGACCCCATTTAAATTCGATATTATTCCCGGTTTTTTGCAGGGTATCATGTATATTGCCTCTATTTACAAGAAAATGGGCAAGCATTTCAAAATAAATTTCTCCTTCTGGAAAACTCCTGACAAGTTTTTCAAAAAGATTTTTAATTTCCTCTTCTGAAAAATACATAAATAATCCTTCTGCAATTATTAATATCGGTTCGTCATTTCTGTCAATATCGTTAAGCCAGCTGTAATCAAATACAGATTTCTCAATAAATTGATTCTTCTTACTTTCGGGAAAGAATTTCTCTCTGAACCGTATTGCTTCCGGTACATCCAGGTCATACCAGCATTTGATACGGCGCGGAGATAATCGTTCATATCTTGTATCAAGTCCTGCACCGAGATTAATAATAATTGCATTGTCATTGACGCTTAAAAATTTTTCTACAGCTCTGTCAAGTATATAGGTTCTTATGGCAATACCTGTCTGAGACATCCATGATTTATTGAATTTTGAAAAATCATAGTCAATAGTTTTTATAATTTTTTCTGCCTTTGTATCACTGATAATAGGATTAACACGTTGCGTTTCTTCTGCTTTTGCCCATAGAGGAATGAGCATTGTTTCCGGTATTCCTGTAAGATTTTTTTTTGCTATTACTTTACTGTCCATTTTTTATTCTCCTTTTTTAATAAAAATCTGGCGACGTACCAGGGAATTAATATAAGTATCTCCCTGCAGTATTAATCCATGTTTTTTACATAAATCAGTATAAGTATTATTCCAGTTATCTTCATTCATTTTTCCGTAACAGATAAAAGGAAACCAGATAATACCCCAGAAACCCGGGCGTGGTTTACTCCAGTCTATGAGGATAAACATGCCGTTTTTCTTTAATACTCTTGCTGCTTCAGCAATGGCAGAACGGCGCACATCAGGCGGTGTTTCATGGAGAGCCATAGAAGTCATTACTATATCGAAATATTCTTTGTTAAAAGGTACGTCATCCATTGAATTATTACTGAATTTTAGTCTGCATTTGAATTTTTTTGTAAGATTCCTTGCATAATTTAATTGATCATCAGATATATCAACACCGTAAATTTCTGCCCCTGCATGAGACTTTTCTGCCAGAGCAAAACTTAATGCTCCCGGGCCACATCCCATATCTAGCGTGAGTTTACCGAATTTTGCGTTTTTTTTGATATTGATCTCTTGAAAAACTGTGATATAATAAGGAAAAGCTAATTTTTCAGAAGCCAATTTTTGTATAGTATAACCATATACATTATGAAAGTCAGTATTTACAAGGTAATTGCAAATGCTGTATAGTATAACTATGTGTAAAACCAAAATCAACTTAATTGAAACAACCAATATTTCTGTCATAAAAAAAACTCTTTCTAACTCATATCCTATAATGAAAAGATCACGGTTATACTATACATTTTTTTCTTCGCTTTTCCTTATGAATAAACGAAAAGATTAATGTCAAGAATGAATTTTCAGTAAACTCACGCTAGAGCTCTCATCCCCCGGTCAAGTTTAATATCACCTATGCCTTTATGATAAAATTTATCACCCATTCCGAATAATTTAGAAAGACGCCTGTAATTTGCACCTCCCATCCATCCTTTAAATTCTCTGCCTTTATTGTTCATATATTACACCTTCTTTTGTGAAATTTTAATCTTTCTAACCAATCCAGTATTCTGTTATTCTTTTATTTTCTATTGTCTCTATGGATTTACATGGCTTGTCTGATTGTATTTCATATTCACAGGAACTTCTGCTAGGATTTTCTCTGTCAATTGTATACTCTTTATTGACAGATACCGTGTTAATCGTTGTGCATTTTAAGTTTTTTATGTACATTTATATATTCTCCTTTCCTGCCGGTTATAAGGCCGGATAATGTTATTACCGGGGGGAGCATAGATAATATTATATAAGATTCTCGTGACGCGTAACGCGTTACGCGTCACGGGAAGAAAGCTTTTCTTGCATGTTTTGCTCAGGTCACTATCGGAAAATTTTTATAAACATGCCAGAACATGTTCCCCTGCTGTTTCACCGGACGAGTGTTTTAATATAGTCCCTGCCATGGCAGTACCTGCAAGAAGGATAATATCTCTGTCCGTATCTGCAATTGTTAAGGCATAGTTATAGGTTTCCATAGGGCCTCCCGCATATTTGCAGGTTATATCAGGTCTTATATGTTCACATAGTTCTATCATCCTGAGAGGATTTGCCTGATCTTTACTGTGTTCTTTTTCATAACAGAAAGCAGGGAGGAACATTTTTATGTTATGTAAATTTATAAGAGCTTTCAGTGCATTCAGAGGTTCTTCCACTCTTGTTATAAATGTGGCACAGAGAATGATATTCTCTTTCCCGGAGTTCTTCATGAGTTCCCCTATGGAATGCATAAGACCTCCGAATTTCAGACTGCTTGCGCCGGCAGAAATCAATGTTACAGGCCTTTTCCTGATAACTTCCATACGTCCCGGACATGTAGCTTTTTTAAGGCCTTTTTTTATAGCTTTCGTAATCTGTGAAAAAGTACCTTTCAGGATATGTCTTTTCCATAAAAGATAGGCTGTATAAGCAGAAAGGACTGCATTGTCTAAATGAAATGCTCCAGGCATTGAAAGTTCTATGTCCATACTATGACTGTCCAGAAATATTTCAGCTTTACTTCCCAGTATGGTACATCTGGAATGTTTAACAAAAAAGTCTCTGCCGTATATACAGATAGGGCCGGCTTTTTCAAGTTCTGCCAGGTGTATTATAGCATTCATTATATGATCTTCCTGTTTCCCTATTATGGCAGGTATGTCTTCTTTAAGCCCTCCTGCTTTATGCCATACAGGGCCTGCAACATGTCCCGTGTCTTCCAGCCACAGAGGTAAATCGTCAGGAGGTTTTAGCTGTGTGAGATGGTCACCTCCGACGGTATTTAACATAATTGCACACGGAGACAGCAGGGAAGACGAAGGATCGTTTCTTAAACCTATATTTGCCTCGAAAATTGCAAAGCCTGTGTCGTTCCGTGTAAAATAATCTGACAGGACGGCATATCTTACATCATAAGAAGCCATCGTTCCGTAAAGGGACAGACAGTATTCGATAAAAGGTTCCAGTGTTCCAACTGATAAAAGAAAATCTTCTACAGAGATCCAGTTGCTTTTATTTTCTCCGGCCATCAACAATTGATATCTTTCCCTGTTGCCGTTATTATCTTCGAATAAAGGCGGTTTTGTTCCGATTCCTACAGGTTTGTTTACTCCTGTTAAAGAAAAGAATTCACTGACGATAAAGGCAAGGAATCTTGAAGCTGATGCTTTACCACAGCTTCCTGCCGTAATGACATAAGGTATATGACGGAGTTTTTGCTGTAACTCCGTTTCTTTAAGCAGCCATGCAGTTCTTTTGCCATGCCTGTCTTCTTCATGTTCCGGATATCCAAATCCCTCTACATATTCCATAGCAGAATTAAATTCTTCAGTCATAATTTTTTATTCTCCTTTTCTTATTTTGTATTTTCATATAAGTTTAAACGGTCAGTTCCTCCCGTCACGCGTAACGCGTTACGCGCAATGGCATTAAGTTAACGTTATAACCGTCTAAATTGGCTGCCTGGCGCTCCTCCGAAAAAATCTAAACTGTAACATTTATATCTGTTAGAGCTTACATCATGCTACTTTACACTGTATATCAATTAAATACACTTGTGCCGCCGTGATATTTTTTCTCCAGAGCACCAGGCAGCCAATTTGCTATATGTTTCTTAACTTAACGCCATTGCGCGTTACGCGTGACGATTCTCCTTACTAAGCCGTCCCTTTTGCAGGCACAGATTTTTTTATTCTCTGTACTTTAGTAAGATGGATACCTGCCATAACCATAATAATTCCTCCAATCTGTGCCAGTGAGAGATGTTCTTTTAAGATTATGGCAGCAAATATGATAATCAATGGTCTCTGTAACATATTAAATATGGATACCCTTGTAGAACCGAGTATATGAAGGGCATAGAGAAAAGCTACATTTGCCATTGCACCTGCAAGACCGATCCATATGCCCGGTTTCCAGGCTTCAGCGGGCATGGGTAATGCTGCAGGCGTAAAAAATAACAGCACAAGAAGGCCGTTAATCCAGAATATATATGTGGAAACCAGGGCAGGCTTGAATTCTGACGTAATATCTTCCATTCTGGTTCTGTATATTATCGTGCATATCATGGCACAGAATACGAAAAATATGCCGGTTATGTTCCACTGGTTTATACCGCCCTGATCCAGCGTAAGAAGCACTCCGAAAAAACACAGGAGAAAACCTGTCCAGAATTTTATGTCCAGTCTGTCTCTTCCCAGTGCCGAATTGATTATGGCTATTATGGCCGGATTTGTTGTGACAAATGTTATATATATTACGGCAGATATATGTTTCAGCGCTATAAGGGAAGAGAGATTATTCAGCAATAACAGAATACTTACACTTCCTATTTTGAGCATCCCTTTCCATCCAATCCATCTGAAGGTTCTTGTAAGGGGATATATTACCAGCGCAGCCATTAAGGTTTTGATAAACAGCAATTGATAGGGAGTAATGTTACCCTGGTAAACAACCTTTACTATTACAGGTTCTATTGACGCTGAAAGAAGGGATAAGATTATCCACATGGATGCTACATAATTGATTTTTTTTTCTACATTCATATCACTGTTAACTCCCTGATTAATTTGATTTAATAGTTTCTTTTAATGAATTCCAGTAACACTGATTGCCTGCATAGGATCTTGTCAGCATAATATTTGATATGTGTTCCAGTATATACTCATCAAGAATAAGTGATTTAATTTCTTCCACTTCTTCTCTGGCAAAAAGCAGAACTATTTCAGGGTGACTGGTGACAAAAACTATTTTCCCCTTTTCGTTCATATATAATTTTTTATTACTATTGTTTATATCCAGATTTCCCAGATGTTTTCTGAATTCAATAAATTCTTTCTGATCAAATTTCAGAGAAACATTTCCGAATTCCAGATGAATACCGTTGCAAAGGGTGCAGACAAAGAGTCTTCCTTTTCTGGTTTCATTAATTGTAATAGTAGTCATTGTGAATACCTCCTTGTGGTTGGTTTAGTGATTCGTGACGCGTAACGCGTTACGCGTGACGCGAGGATTACCTGTGATTTCTTAACATATTTAAGTGTATATAAACTTAAGTATGTCATCTTTATTTTTTCCTGAAAGTCCGAGTTTCTCCATAGTTCTTCCTTCCTGTAAAAAATTTCTCTTTAAAATTACTGAAAAAATATTTATTACAGAATCTATTAAAGGTGTTTTTATATATGCCGTTCTTGCCAGATACCATGCAGGAACAAGACTGCAGCATATATCTTCCATTACAAATCTATGGCTCAATGTATCAGGGGAAATACTTTTACTGTAATTCGGCACATGAACCAGTGTGTCATAAAGGTTGTCTCTCATACAGCAGTAGTATTTATCCAGTAATTCCTTTAAACTTATAAAACTGGTATTATAGGCCTGTCCTATGGCATTTCTTTCTTTTTCCATTTCTTCCAGTAAGGATATGGTATTTTCGGTAAAACCTTCATAATAGAAAAGAAATTTTTCTTGTCTGTCTACTTTATTCATATTGGCAAGCATAATAAGAGGGTGGGCCATGGCTCCGAAATCTGTAAGTCCTCTCTGGATAAAATTTTCTGCCTGTTCCAGATCAGGGAAAAAGTTCTTTATTATAGAGCTGTTTTTCTCTGTTTCCGATGCATTTTCCGATGAATAAAGATTCCATTTCTTACAACCTCTTATCCATACAGTTTCCGGGTCAACTATTCTGGATGCAAAAATTGCATCTGTTTCTATGACGTGTACACCTGTTATGTGTTTTTCTCTGAGAAAATTCGTAACCTCAAGAACACCTCCCAGCTTGCTTGAAAAAAGTATTATTTCATGCCCATGCCTTAAATAGGGACTTATTCTTTCCATTACATCCATATAGGCAGTGGTAACAGTACATATAAAGATTGTACTTACCTGTTTCATAAATTCTTCTGCATTATCAGTAATGTCTTTTATTTTAAAAGTGCCGTTCAGCTTATCATAAGCTTTAATTTCCTTCTTTTCTGCTATGGTTTTTACCATGTCGAAATGTCTTACAAGCATATAAACATCATAGTCGAGACTGGAAAGATAACATGACACAGACCATGCTGAATTGCTTGAACCTATAACACCTGTGCTTTTCATAAGAATTCTCCTTTATATTAAAATCGTAATGCTTTATGGAATATATGACTCTGTTACAGATTGAAATATTTGATACCTGGTCTCAATTAATTTTTAAATTTTTTTTCCTCTTTATATATCGTTCACATTGCTTCAGTCTTCCGTATCCGAGCATTATGCCCAGTATAAAATCTTCTTCATGAGTGAATTCCTTGAGACCTTTATTGCCGAAATTTTTAAGAACGTCAATACAGAGGGAATTACCGAAAAAAACATTGATTTTACTATCTGTTACGTGATGGATGAGATAATCTATATGTTTATCTGACAGTTTTTTTTCTATGAAATCTTTATAGCTTACCCTGCTTGTATAAAGCACCAGATTTCTCAGGCCTTTTTCATATTCATATATGTGATGAAGAAATATTGTTATATGGGAATGAATTTTTTCATAACTTCTGGCCCTGTCCGGCACAAATCCTCCTGATATAAAAGATATTAAATTATTGGAAATTTCTTCATAGGAATAAATCTTACTTGCTGTTGACATATAATTCCACCTTTCTTTACTTTGATACTGAGTCTCAATAATATATTAAAAAAAAATTATTCTATTCCTATAAGCTTCCCTCCCTGATATATATTTAAAAAACCATAGTCATCCATGTAGTTACCCTGTTTACATTATAATCATTTACACTGTCTATCATATCATTATGATTGTAAAATCTGCAGGCAATTCCTATTCCTGTCTTTTCATTCAATTTATAATTCAATTCAATACCGGGAATATGAAGGGTAATATCAGAACCGAGTCCGTCATCATCTATTCCGTTAACTGTAGCGAGTTTATATGTGCATGCTATATTCAGTTTTTCTGTTATATTATATGAACCTTCCAGAAAAAGAAAATTCCTTGTCTGATTATGAATATAATCAGGATATTTTCTGTCGAAATTAATGGTTAATATACGTCCTTTCACAGAAAAATCATCTGTAAGTTTATAGTTTCCACCTATGTCGAAATAAAATTCTCGTCCTTTATCTGTAGAATTATTATAAAAATAATGATCCTGAAACCCATAAGGTGAACCTATTGTTGTCTGAGGGTCAGTATCCATTGTGGCATCTATCTGTTTCAGGTATGCCACTCCTCCGTCTATCCTTCCCTTTTCTTCATTTAGATTATATCCGAGTCTGCTGTAAAAGCCTCTTCTATTGGCAGTATAGAATGACATTATATAGGCACCTTCATCCGTATTGGTAAAGATTTTTCGAAAATTAAAAGGCTCATAATTACCATCTATACTCACAAATTTCACTTCATAATCAAAAGAAGAATAATTACCTTCTCCACCAAAAACAATGGCATTACCTGCTCTGGACGGGTCGCTTCCATCCAGAAGATTATAATCAAACCAGCTTCTGGCAAAGTCTCCACTTATAGAGAGCCTGTCATCTATAACGTTATAATTTCCTCTTATGTGAAATATTATTTCATCCTTTGGTATAAGATTGCTTCCCGGCCTTGATGCTCTATCTTCATATATGCGAAGAAAGGTAGAATCAATACTCAACTTCTCATTTTCATATCCTCCGAGAGCACCGTACATTCTGCTGTGGTATCCCTGAGGAGTCTGATAATAATCGGATTCAAAAAGATTATATGGACTTTCACCTGTAAATACATGTCCGGGGCCGCCACCTGACCATGTAAGATCATCTGCTTCAAGCAATTCAAATTTATATTTACCATAGAGTTTTCCATTTATATCAATACCATTTACAGGCATTGCATCAGGAGAGAATGCACTTGGGCCTACTATTCCATAATAAACAAGGGGGGAAATTTTTTCTGGCTGATATTCCCCGAAAAGTCCTTTTATTTCTAGATTACCTTCTGTTTTAAACCAGAGTTTATTGAGATTTGTCTGGAAATTAAGGCCATTGTTGAACATTTTATCATAGGTTATACCGCTGGAAATAAAGCCGGGCATTAAGCCCCAGAAATAAGTAACAGTGGGATTTCCAAAATAACTGTAAGCTGTAAGAGTTCCTCCTGCAGTGATCTGGTCGTCTATCTTAACACCTATATCCAGGTTCAGTTTTGTTGATATATCATTACCATGGGTAAGACCAAAACCGGCATATTCTTCGATTACTAAAGGAGGGAATACTGCTGTCAGAGGATCCTGGACAGGTTCCTCTGTGAAACCAAGAGAATTGGCAACAGATGTGAGGTCACCTGATATAAAAATTCTCTCTCTCTCTTTTATTTTGTTGTTCAGATTTGTAATGGAACGTTCCAGGTTTTTAACCTTCACTCCGAGAGAAGCGAGCTCTTTTTCATACTCTTTTGACAGTAAAAGAATCATTTTCATTTCTTCTTCTGTTATATAGAATGAAAGATCAGGGATAAAAGGCAGGGAAGATTCTATTTGATGCATTTTAATTATTATTCTTGCTGTGATCATAGCCATTTCATAACGGCTCAGCGGCCTGTCTCCATTGAAAAATCCATCAGGATAACCTTCAATATACCCTTTATTTGCAAGAATAGAAACTGCATCATATGACCGATGATTTAAAGGTACATCTAAAAAAGGATCTGCCAGTAAGGGGGAATGACATATAAAGAGAATAATAATTGGAAAAAATAATTTTATTTTTAAAATCACTGAACCTGTTTCCTTTCTTATTAACGCTCCAGGTAAATAAGTATCCAATAAAAATTATGTATTATATGCAAACCTGACGTTCTTGCTCGCGTTACGCATCACGATCAAAAAGATTCTGGTTACTAAGTACCGCTCCAAATAAGTTAGTACCCATATTAAAACCTGTCCCTGGCCGGACTCTTCCGGAAAATATATGATCCTGTTGCGTGACAAACTGGTTTTTTAGACGTTTAATATTTTGCATCT
>CAYSLJ010000155.1:0-15884 GCA_964431735.1 uncultured Synergistia bacterium
AAGATTACGCCTTTTTATTGCTTAATCCTTTTTCCACACCTTTCTATTATAGCTCCTTTTTTATTGCAGTGTATATAAGAGTTTCTCTAGATTTATCTTTAACGTTAATATCAGCTCCTTTAGATATTAATAATTCAATTGTATCAGCATGTCCGATTTCTACTGCCTTATGTAAAGCAGTTTTCCCGTCTTTATCCTCTGTAGTGTTAATATCAAATTTCAATCCTTCTTTTGGACAGACTTTTTTATCAAAGGAATGTAATTCAGAACAGAATTTACAATAATACTGTAACATTAATCCACACTTATCACAGTATATATTTTCTTCTTTATTCTTAGTATTACATTTAAGACAAAGTAATGTTAGACCTGGTATCTCTAGAACATCTGTAAGCAGATTTTGAGTACCACAGAAAGCACAAAAGATTTTATTCAATCCTTCAGGCACATCTAAATTACCACCGCAATTACTACATTTAATAGTTTTCCCAGTCAATTATCATCACCTCAATCTCATCAAATTCAATTTATCAGCCCATATCTTACATAGAAAACAATAATATCTTCCTGCCCGCCATCACCATAACTGCCAATAAGAGCCTCTTTTTACTGTTTCCGACTGTAGAGAATAGGTTTTATGGTTACAGTCTATATATTTTGAATGAGCCCCACCCGGTTTTATATAAAAATCTCATAAAATCTGTCACATTTATTCTAAATAAAGATAAATAGGATAGGCAGTTTCAATTATGTCTCAATGTCTTTTTCATCAGACCATCTATTCCAAACGACATACCCTCAAGTGTTGCCCTGTTTTTGTTTATACTTCTTTTTTCATCTTTAACAGGCTCTTGCTCACTATTACCACCATATGATATATGCTCACCCTTTACAGTAAATTTCTTTTTAGCAAGTTCCTGTTGTTCCTCTAAATCCATACCCAGATTCACTATCATCTCCTGCTCCCACTCCCAATATCTATATCCATTACAGTCTATATACTTTAAACCTTTACCTACAGAACATTTTACACATTCTTTGCAACCCTGTTCCACAGCAGTCTTACAATCTAAAGTAGAAGCAATCTTTACCGCAGGATTTTCATCTGAAAAATTGAATTTAATGGCACCAAAGAAAGGGTCTCGCCACGCCGGGAATGCGCCCGGTATACTAAAACCATCATAGATTAAATCCTTCTCCTTTATCTCATACTCTATACCTTGTGTAATTACTTTATATTTATTACTTTTCTTGCCCCTACCTTTACCACTACCTCCTGCCATTTTACATCTTCCTTTCTTTGATTTACTCAATACTTAACTTCTGTTTACTTTGCCACTGGTGACACGGATGCTCTTATTACACCTATTCTAAGTCCTCTATAAGTTCCGGTATATAGACTCTCTTAAGGGGAATAAGCCCCTTATATCTGGAATCAAGCTGTTCATAATGATTCAATATCAGTTCTACAAGTTCACTTCCATCAATAAGCCTCAGATTACTCTTGTTCTTTGCAAAGTTCTTTGCCTGAGAGGTAAATGCACCGAGAGTAACAAGCAGGCCGTATTCTCCATTATCTACTTTTCCGTAAAGAGATGACACAACAGGATCTCCTACACTTCCATCAGTGCTCTTAACCTGAACCTTGATAACTGGAGGTTCAAATCCTAATTCATCTTTATGAGCTATAATGTCTATCCCTCCGTCAGGACCTTCTTTAGAAACCCTGGTTCTATATCCCATAGCTTCTAATAAATGAGCGACAAGGTGCGTCAATGGATGTCCCTTTAATTCCTGAGATAAACGCTTTAATATGAAGTCATAGGTTGTTTGTTCTATTTCTTCCGCCACCAGATTAACAGTATCATCATTCTTAGATACTACAGTGGGTTTTTCTCCCTTTATTGCAGCAAGGAATTCATCTATATAGGTTTTTACCTGAAATAAGCTCATGGCCGAGCCGATTTCATATAATGCACCCTGGGTGAAATGGGTTCGTGGATAAGAGCACAGCCATTTTACGGAACGTATATTAGGATATCCTGGCTCGAGCTTATTATTATATTCATATTCTCCTATTATTTCTCCAATATGAACTTTTTTGTCTATCCTGGATGGATATATAACTATATCACCTGTTTTGATTTCATATACAAACCTGAATAATTGTCCTGCGTTATTTCCTATAGACCGTGAGTTACTGCCAGGATAGCATTTGGCTACTTCTTTTTTGAAGGCATCCTTAGTAGGAGGCTTAATATTACTCAAATCTTTCATTGCTATCCATCCAATACCAATATACTTCTTTTGAAGAAACAGCTTATCAGCATCTCCGGTTCTACCACCATGAATTCCCCAGGCTGTTATCTCTTTATTGCTCATAGCTAAAAACCTCCACATTCTTTAAGTCTGAATTCTACTTCATACAGCTTCAGTGAAACACTTGGCACCATACTGATGGCATATTTCAAAGAGTCTTCTGCATCATGAGCAATGATAAGTCCTTCCACTTTATCAGAAGGTTCAGCCAGTTCTTTCTTTACCCATCCCATATACCGGAGTATCTGTCCTACAGTTTTATCACTGGTCTGACCCCTCTTTAATTCTATAATAAGCCATCGAGGTTCTGTTCTGTGTTTTGCGAGAATATCAATATAACCAACTCCACAGGGATATTCATATCCAGCTTCTTCATCTCCGGCATCACTGTAAATAGCCCATTCTTTGCCAAGTTCTGTCTTATCCCAGTTATCTCTGAGGAATTCCTGGAGATGTTTCTCCAGTCCGAAGCCCTGGGTTTGGCTATATATTGCAGAAGAAACTGTAATATCAGTATTTTCTCCGAGTGCAGGTGAATCTGTATCATCTTTACCAAGTCTCCACCAGAGTGCATCAAGGGTCCAGAGGTCAATATTAAGATCTCTTGATAATTCATTTAAAATATCATTTACTTTTACATACCTCTTCCCGAACGACTCTCCATGTTTAAATTCCGGCCATAGTTTTAGTGTTTTAAGAGCACCTTCAGAGGTATTATTCCAGACACCATATTTATCGGGAAATGCCACCAAAAGAATACCTGTTGATACAGCTTTCCCCATGCCTTTAATATTACTTATTACCTTATCCAGTCTCTCATCAATAGGTTTAGTCTCATCAACCAGTAACAGCAGTGACTCTCTTAAAAGCTCCATATCAGCACACATCTTAGGTCCCTGGCGATGTAATCCATTCCAGTGATGATTGTTTTCAAAGAGGAGAAAGGAACGGAATTCTTCCTGAGTAAGTTGAGGCAGTTTCTCTGTAGAGAAAATGGACTGGTATCTTTTAAAAACTTCGTCTTTTACAGCAGCCATATCATAATAATCTTTATCATTACTCTGTTCAGTCTTTACCAGGAGATTTCTCAGTTCTACCAGAGCTTCATTATAAACAGGGGCATCTGGCATTATAACATCACCGTTCCTTTTTAAAAACAGTATGAGATACCTTCGGATCTGCAGGAGGAGGATCGAGTAAAGATCTATATTCTCCTCCATTTTCCATAGTAAGTTGCATACGATCATAAGCTTCTATAACGATTTTCTTAGTTCTAAAGTCACCGTATTCCCTGATATTTGCCTGTTCTAAAGTCTGAAATGTTGAAAGTACATATTCTAATTCTTCTCTACTCAAACCATACAAATGGGCTGCAAAAGCATCAATTTCCCTCAATAATAAAAACCTTCGTTCATAATTCCATACAAATGGGGCTTCATAACCTAAAGCTTTTCCGATTGGTTCAAGCGACCATGTAGTAAAACTTAACTCTAAAGCAGTTTTTAATAGTGATAAAAACAATTTATTATATGGCCCATCTCCTTTTAATGTAAGATGAGGAGAAGGCATAGGAATTTGGCTTAAAGTAGTAAGACTAAAACTATTACTATAGAGTTTGTTTCTTACTATGTAATCAAAAGGTAATGAACAAAAAATGCTAGCAAATAATAATATTCTCTGACTATCATACTTTTTTGAGAAAGTATTTAATATAGTTATGACTGGCGCCTTATGCCCAGCAGGGCCTGCAGGACAAATCGAACCAATGGCTGTCCTTATATGTGGATAAACGCCTGTCACATCACGAAAATGAAATGCATAGTCCCCCCTGAGATTTTTCTGGTTTTGACGATTCAACCAAAGAGATTTAGGAAACCAGTATCGAGGTATTATTTCATAATATGGATTCTGTAACTGTTGATTGGTTGGATTTGGTGCAGATGCTTTCCTGCCATAACGTTTACTCACAGGTACATTTTCAAAAGAACCATAGCGATGCTCCATCAAATAAATATATTTACCTTCATAAAGAGGCAGAAATTCTTCATCTTCAGTTAAAAATCTTCTCTGAACGTCCATTTTATAGCCATTTTCTTCAAGTTCTTCACGACGTTTAAAATATTTAGAGTCTGAAGCCATATCAAAAATACGTGTATAAGTTATATTCCAGAATTCATCCGGCTTCTTTTCATCTTTCTCGCCAAGAATCGGGAATTCCCTGTAAATTTTAGACATAATATGAGAGTCTCTTCTACTTTTAAGTAAAGGAGCAGCACCATTTATAGGACTCATAAGAGAAATATCTTTAGGTGTGAGTTTGTATATTCTTTCCGGCTCACTTAAATCAGATATATCCTGAAGAATTGTGGCAAAATAAATATCTTTTTGTTTGCTGGAGATGCCTGAAAAAGTAATTAAACTAAAACGTTCTACTGTCTTTACAGCCGGGAATAAACGTTTTACATTAACAAAATCGTAAAGGCTAACAAGTTGAGAATTATCAGTTAATTTCTTAAATAGTGGAAGACAATTCTCGGCAGAACTGATACCTGTTTTCACAATTATACCAACTCTACCATATGAAGCGACAATATGGTCTGTCAATTCTGTAAAGATCTGATATGTATTTAATTCGCCACTTCCAGTTAGAGGATATTTCCCTGATTTTTGAGAAAGAATAAGACCATAGGCATCAGCTGTACGCAAACTGTCTTTCCATGAAATATATAACTCTGGATCTTCAATTTGAAGATCTGCAATTAGTTTATCACGTCGTGCCTTTTCCTTAGTCTGACCTATTACTGTATGCCTGGAAGCAAACCATTCTTCTTCCGATATTGTATATTTCTCCCAAGGAGGATTTCCGAGAACAACATCAAAACCTCCACACCATCCAACAGCCTTATTTTCGGATTTTTCTCCGCTCACTGGTAATCTAAATACATCAGGAAATTCCAGATGCCAGTGAAAGAATTTATATTGTTCTGACAGTTTTATTATTTCATCTTTCATCCAGGAAGGTATTGTATGAGGATTTCTCTCTATCTTACGGAAAACCCCCTCTGTTATGGGGTAAGGTAAATCTATTGTTTTCTTCCATACAAAAGAAGCACACCAGGCATCTGATAAAAGTTTTCCGAATAGATACCCTGTAGTTTTTACAAGTTCTTCATATCTTTTCTGTTTATCTCTTACCCCTTCTATATTATTATCATCTATCTTATCAAGCCCCATCATAGCTATTGCCAGATTCCCAAGATGTTCCCAGGGAAGGAATTCTTCTGTTTTTTCATAGAATAGATCGCCATATCCAGAACGTTCGGAATTGTTTTTCTTCTTATATTCTGTACAGACACTTTTATCATCACCTACAATGGGTATAAAAGCTTCATCTGGTATTCCCTTTTCTATAAGAGCAGGTATGGCACCAATTAGACTGTTACCGCATTTAATATGATGATCCAGAAAAGATAGAGGTTTCCCCGGCTCAAGAGCTTCCATCCAGAGATTTACCTTACAGAGTTCCACTGCCATTTCATTTAAATCAACCCCATAGATACACTTTCCTATAACATCACGTATTGCACTTTTAACTGCCTCAGGTGCAGGTTCATCATCTCCAGTCCTTACCGATGCCAGTTTCCTCGCAACCCTGTGAGCTGCAGCTATGAGGAAATGACCGCTGCCGCAGGCAGGGTCACATATTTTAAGAGAAAGTATTTCAGATTCAGGATTAGGCTTTTTTCTTGCTTCCTGTAGAACTGGATCGAGTGCAGAATCCAGAAGACAGCTTATAAGACTCGATGGTGTATAATAACTCCCCGTTGTCTTTCTTTCACTTCCTCCTGCTGTCTTAAGGGTAAATTCTCCTGTATCGGCATTTATAACAGGATGAAGTTCCAATAAGGATTCATATACACTTCCTAGTTCTTCCGATCCGAGATTTTTGTAATCTACACTCCTTTTTGTGTTTTTATCCACTGTATAGGAAAGGGTTCTTATGGCATCCAGAAAATCCGAATTAGAAATATCACATTTATAAATATCCTGTAATGCACCTTCAGACCAGAGGTAACTTCCCAGGGCAGGAAGGGCTATTTCAGAACAACCTTTATAACTCAGTTTATCCATAATAACTTTAAGTCCCTGGTAAAAATCAGAATGCTTTGTTCCACGGCGCTTTCCCGCAAGGTTACGGAGTCGTGTAGTGGAGTAATATTTTGTATAAATTTCTTTTGCACTTTCTGAGGTATCTGGTAAAAGTAAAAGATCTCTATCTTCTGCAACAAAAAGGAAAAGTAATCTATATACAAGCCTTAGAAGCTGTCTGTAATAATCCTGTGTTAAGATTTCTCCAAATTTAAGTTTTTCCCGTAGAGAACGGTTTCCCTTATACTTTAAAAACCCTTTTCCAAGAACTGTAATCGCTTCTTCCACACCAGCTCTTAACTGTTCCAGTGCTCTTGTACCCTGTTCATAAGCGTTACGAGACCATTTTTCAAGATAACATTCTTCCGGTTTTTCTCCTTCCACCCTGGACTGATGGCAGAGAAGCCACAAAAGTGCAAAATCTGAATAAACCTCTCCATTCATCATACTATTAAGATCGAATTCCACATAGGCCTGGCGGGTAAGACTCACATTGTCACGGAGAATTCTTAAAGTAAGACCATTTGATACAAAAGCCCATAGATTTTCTTTCGAGCGGTTTAAGAATTCCTGAACCATACTGTGAGGACTCATTCTGGAAGCCCCTGCTACTCCTGTTGTCCTTCTGTCTAAATCAATACGGCATCCTACAAGATGAATAGGAGTGTTCTCCCATATATGAGAAATAGGATAACTTTTACCTTCAATTTCAAGGCCTCTGGCAAGCGAAAGACGGCCATAACCCAGTTCCTGAAATAAAATTAAAAGCCATTTTTCACGGGTAATTGTAGCACCTGTATCTCCTTCTGCTAATTTTTCTGCAGCAGTCCGAAATCCTGACCATACACCGAGAAGTCTATTCCATGATCTGTTTATTGCTTCATTTAGTTTTTCGTTTTTTCCAAGATGATAGTCTTCAGGATTTAACCCGGGTAGATTTTTATCATTATCCAGAACCTTTTGTAATAAATCAGGTGGAAGTATTGCTCCTTCTGTATGTATTGTAGTGAAAGTATTTTTATGTTTTGTCTGCATTTTTAGACCTCCCCTGGTAGATAAACGTAAATTCCGAGCATATCAGGAGGGAGCTGTGGTTCTACACGATAACTTACTCCTGTTAATTTTGAAGCAGTTCTTACTCTTCTATGGGATATAAGCAGTTCCTCAGCCCTCTTGTTTGCCACTTCTTCTATATGAAGTTTTAATGATTCTATATTATCTACCACTTTTTTAATAAAATCTCTTGCCTGGTCTGAGCTTATATTTACTTCAGGTTTTACAGTTAGAAGTTCCTCTGCTACAGATGAAGAAAGCCACTCGGCATTTTGAGGAGAACCTGCAAAGGCAAGTAAAAGAGATTCCTCTGCAAGTAAAGGCTTTTCTATAAAACCTTTTATTGTAACAATATGAAATCTTAGACGGAGAAGTATTACTGTAGTTCTTCTCTTTACCTGAGTAGTTTTCATTACTCCACATCTCCTTGCAGGAGAAGTAAGATTTGGATCTAAGGCGGCATTCATAATATATGATGCGAGACCTTCTACCATAGGATGAGTTCTGTTTAAATAAAGAACATCATCTTCTACAGGTAATTCAAATTTAGCTTTGAATTTTTTAGTATTCCCTGTTGATTCAATAAGAGAGTCTTCTGTTTCACTTAAATCAAATGTAAGGGTATCTTCCCCTTTTACAAAACCTTCACAGGATATAACTGCATCTCTTACAAAACTCTTCACATCCGCACCAGAACCTATAGCAGATTGAATTTCTTTTAATTCCTGAGCCACTTCTTCAGGTTTTATAATACCCTGGGCAAACATTGTCTGAGAGAGTTTTTCACGGGCAGTGGCATTATCCCATTTAAGAGCAAGCTCTTCTTTTACAGGTGTCACAAAGTCAAACATAAGTAACTGCTCCGGGTTAAAATCTTTCTGACCTCTTAATATCAAACCTTCAAAGATAGCTTCTACGATAGCACCAGTATCTAGAGGAACAGGAACAGAAATACCAAGGGAACTTCTTATTTTCTTATGTTTTCTTAGCAATACATCCAGGATAATTCCATCTATTTGATTATCAGTGCCATAGTAGGTTACAACACGTACCTTACTTTTTGGCTGTCCATAACGGTCTACTCTTCCTTCCCTCTGCTCATGACGGGTAGGATTCCAGCTTAGATCATAATGAACAACTGAGTCGAAATACTGCTGAAGGTTTATTCCTTCACTGAGACAGTCTGTAGCGACAAGCACCCTTGAAGGTTTTTCTCCCAGTTGAAGAATTCTTTCTTCTCTTTCCGCTGGCGGTAAAAGTCCAGTAATTGCCACTACTTCAACACCTTTAAGTGCTTTTCGTAATTCCTTTGCGAGGTATTCTGCTGTCGGAATAAAACGGCAAAAAATTATAGGACGATATCCTTTCGAAAGTAATTCCTTGACAAGAGGAATCAGCTTTACTAATTTTGCATCTTTTTCTCCGAAAAGTTTATCCGCTTCTCTTGCCATCTCAAGAAGTTTCCTGCGTTTTATATTATACTCATCTGTTTCTTCCCCTGTATCACTTCCTGGAGTAAAATCAATAATGTCTGTTCCATCATCTATATCAATATCAAGGACAGTACGGCGTCCTATTTCATCTGCATCTTCTACTGTTTCAGTATCAGCTACAGCAGCACGATTTCTTAAAGTAGCAGAGGCAGCAGCCGGACTACTTGCCATTGAACGAAGGAGCGCAAGAATTGACCACCAGCGAACCCTCTGTCTATGACTTTTATCCTGCGTGTCTTTTACCATTTCTCTTGCATATTCAAGGACTCTATCAAAGAGTTTTCTATAAGGATCAGATAATTTATAATTCAGTTCTGTTTCTTCTCTTTCAGGGAAAAAGGTCTCACTCTTTAGGTAATATCTAATATCTGCCCTTCTTCTCTGAACAAAATATTGAGAAAGCTGGCGTCTGTGTCTCTCATGTTCTCTACCTGTGAGATCCTCTGGAAGGTTTGCAAAATCCTTATTCAAAAATGTAAGGAGTGAACGAAAAGTTTCTTCTTTTCCGCTGTGAGGGGTAGCTGTAACAAGGATAATATGACGGTTTTCTTTTTTACAGAGACCTTTCAATAGATTATATCTCTGATGCCTTCCACCTCTCCCCGCTTCAGCAAAAGCACAGGTATGGGCTTCATCTACAATTATTAAATCTGGTGCAGTTCTTAGAAATTCATCTCTTCTTCTATCAGACTTTATAAAATCGGTAGATACAACTGTAAAGGGATGAATTTCAAAAAGTGATTGCGAGAAACCGCATCCTTTTTCAAGTCTTGTTACTGTGCTTGGTAAAACCAGTTCTGTTTCTATATTAAACTTTTCTTTTAACTCTTTCTGCCACTGTTCTGCAAGGTGGGGAGGACAGAGGACTGTAATACCATTTACTTCACCTCTATCTATTAATTCCTTTGCAATTAAACAGGCTTCGATTGTTTTACCTATACCTACATCATCTGCAATAAGGATTTTTACAGGATCTAGTTTAAGTGACATAAGGAGAGGTACAAGCTGATAAGGTCTTGGTTCAATGGCAATTCTTCCGAAAGATCTAAAAGGACCTGCACTTGAACGAAATCCAAGACGGACTGCATCACGTAAAAGTTTACAGGAACGATAGTCGCCTACCAGTGTAGGGTCAGGCAGATCGAAAACGGCAGGATGAACTGTTTCAATAGAAGTTACAATTCCTGTAACTTCATCTTCTGTTCCTCCGAGAGGGCGAAGAATTAATAAATTATCATTTGATTCTGGCAGTACTACCCATTCCCTGCCTCTTGTTCTAACAAGACTTCCAACTGCAAAGCTCATAATTTTCTCCTATCTGTTCTTTTTACCGAATACATTTGGATATTGTGATATTATATTTTCCCACTCATCTTTTTCACCGAACCGAATTACATTATAACCGTAATCTTCCATAGCCTCAGTATTAGCTATATCCTTTTTAGCTGTATCAGGATAATTATGTACTGGGCCATCTATATATATTGCTACTCCCTGATCTTCATAAAAGAAATCAGGACAGGTATTACAGGCCTTAACAAGATACTGTGCTTTAGACGGAAGGTTATAATTATTTTCTTCCAGGTATTTTAACCACTCTTTTTCCAGCTCACTTCCTGTCTGGTTATTTAATACTTCAAGGTGTTTCGCCCTTGGTATTTCTACAGGTGAAGCTATTACCTGAGCACTGGATAGTTCCATTAATATATCTTTAATTTTCAATCTATCAAGGAGTTTGTGATCACTCTGATTGGAATAACTCATAAGGCAGTCATAACAGGCCGCTTCACATTCTTCTTTTGCATGTCCCGCTTTCCTTTTATCATCACCTGTGACAGGGTCAAAATGGCATATAGATAAAGCTTCTCTGGCGACAGAATTTATAGCAGAAGGATCATCAATCAAATGTCTGAGCACTCCTGCACCGCCTTCTGTTGATTCATAGAAAAGAATCTGTCTTCTTTTTATACGGTCAGGTAATATCTCACAGGCCAGTTCACTGTCTTCAAGCTGATACCTTACCTGAATGCCCTGTTTTAAGGCCGACTGTAAAGAAGCCATAGTATCTTCATCCATAGTATCTGAAGGTTCAAATATAAGACAATTCTTATAATCTTCCACATAGGGTATTACTCTTATAGTGCTACTGCTTATATTATCAGGGGAATCTTCATCTACATCGGCCTGTTTATTTGACCCCCAGTAACCTCTTTCAGTATCAAGAACAAACCCGAACTGGTTCTTTTCTTCTCTTCTTTTCCAACCGATATTTATACGCCATAAAGTTGCAGATTGGCCGTAAATAAATTTACCAAGTATTCTTCCGTTATTGTTTATATTTCCTGTTCTGTAAGTAGGTCTTCCATTACTTTCATTAAACCGAATAGCTGTCTTTAATTCATAACCAAAACGAAGTCTTTCTTCTTCGTCAGAACTTATCCTATCTCTTCTCTTTGTTGATACATTATGGAGACGAAGCAACTGACGTAATGGCAGATCAAGAATAGTTCCGCAATACTGGCAAAGATCAGGGCCATCTCCATCAAATATGGGGTGAAGATAACCACAATCCGGGCAGAGCTTTACTTTACAAGTAGCAACACCTTCTTTTTCTAAAGGCATAATTACTTTATTTACAATGTATTTTGCACCTTCGTGGTAGATAATACTTCTTGGCCCAAATTCGGTGATGGCAAGAAATCTCGGACGGGAAACATATTCATCCTGGGAGCTAAACCTTTTCCTCGCAGGTATAAAAGCAGACAGAGGAAGACGGGGGAAATTATATCCTGGAAGAAAACCTTCACTTGCAAAATATCTATAGGAATAAAAATCTGATTGAATAATATTTTTTGTATCTCTGAGTAGTTCCAGTTGAGTTTCTGCCTCACGTCTAAGTCTTTTTGCCTGTTCTATATCACCATAGCTTCTTGAGGCATCACCAATAATTTTATTCTGAATTTCTCTCTGCTTTAAAGCTGCCAGGTAAAGTTCCCGCCAGCGATTACAGGCCTGATTGAAGCTATGAGGAATTTGAAGGAGAATTTCTTCCAGCCACTTATCGCTATACCAGTCTGATTTAATCAATTCATCCATAATATTATTTAAAATCTTTTTAGCTTTAATGAAAGCTCCTTGCCTTGGTTGAGGAGCATTAATGTGGTCTTTTACGGAATCAAACAGTTCAAGTGTTGGATTTTCACCGCTTAAATCAAGAATATCTTTAAGTGATGATCCTAAATCAAGATGGGTCTCAGCCAGCCATATAGCATGAATATGAGACTTAATCAAATCTCTGTTGGCAAGATCCATACGAGGAGTTGTAACTGAACCTGTGACCATACGATGGGGACGTTTAAAGAAATACTGGTCATGAGAAGAGCCGGTAGAACAGTAACTGAATACAAGAGCAGGTTGACCGCTTCTTCCTGCACGGCCACTGCGCTGGGCATAGTTTGCAGGGGTTGGAGGGATATTTCTCATATTTACAGCATTCAGTTGAGCTATATCTATACCAAGCTCCATAGTAGGGGAACAGTATAAAATAGGGAGATGACCTTCTCGGAAATATTCCTCACGCTTCTGTCTTTCTTCAGAAGTAACCTGGGCAGTATGTTCACGTGCCCTTAGAGCTTTTGTTTCTTTTGCTACAGAAGTATAAAAATTAATAAAGAATTTATTGGTATGCCCTCCTTCTGATGATTCCCTTGGAATTCTTATCGGGTCATGAAATGCTTTCTTACCATCTCCTACAGTCCACAGCATGGCAGATGCAGGTAACTGATAACCGGGGGCATCATCTTTATCAGACGGTTCTTCTACAATTTCTACAAAGTTATCTTTATGCAATATTTTTAACAATTGACTTATTATTATTAAAGTGTCATCCATAGAGAGTTTATTTTTATATTCAGTGAAAGTAGAAGTCCTTCTTAAATACTGCCCGAATCCGCTTCTTGGTGAGAGATATACGCTGTCCATTTTCTCATCACCTTTTTTCGGCCTCGGGTAAAGAATAGAGGCATACTCCATAGTTTTTATATCCTCTATAAACCAGGGTTCACGGAGGTGCTGGCTGCTCTGTTGCCAGATTCTTTCCTGAGTATATCTTGTTAAATAATCCACCTTAATAGCAAGTTCTCTCCTCATAAAATCAAGTAACACCTTGGCTATTTTAAACCTTGTCTCTGGTTTTGCAGTGAGAAGAGCTTCATGGCAGTGTTGCCAGTCATCTTCAGTTTCACATAATTCATCCAGGTATGGGTATTTTATTTCTAAAAGTCCGCATTGTTCCAAATTTGGAGCCATTACTCTCCAGCCTCTTTTTAAATCACGGTAGATTAAATAACCGAGAACATTGCGAAATGCTATCTTAGTATTATCAAGCGCAGCTCTTCGGACAGTAGGGTCAGAGGCGTAAAGGTCAAGAGATAGATCTAGAGCGTCAAATACCTTAAGAGCTAAATCTTCATGTCTTACACCACTGCTTCCAGCGTTTTTGACTGCCAGATATACACCTGCTCTTAGTAGACTCATCTCTATAAAATCATTGAAATGCCCTGCCTGAAGAGAAGCATCCTGGCGATTGTCTGTAAAGCTCAGAAGTTTCCTGGCTTTTTCATGTAAATCTTCCATTTTGTTCATATACCTTATAGTGGAAAGACTTAAAATAGTTGTAGCAGTACTTCGGCCTTCAAGCCCAAGCGGGGCCAATTTTGTAAACTCTGACAACTGTCTGATGCCATAGGAAATACCGCAGTTAAGACAAAAATTGAAACGAGAAGGAATATAATATACCAGTATACCCCCATTATTTTCTTTAGCGTCAGGTGTTATAAAAACCTTCTGAGGTAAATATTTCTTTCTGCTTTGTTTTATTTTTTCTTCACCTTTATAATCTTCTACCCAGTCATCAGGAAGTCTATCTATATTATCTTCCTCCCAGGGATTTGAAGAACTTATATAAATATAACCCATTTCATTTTCAAAATCGACAGTTCTATCGCCCAGTTTTCTTGGATGAAATATTTTTTGACCTGACTGGAGGTCTTTGCTCACTTTTACTATATAATATTCCTGCCCACATTCCCGGCAGAAAGCGAGAGGTAATAGAATCCTGTTACGGTCGTGAGGAACGTATTTCTGCCCATAAACTGTAATATAACGATCTTCTTCTTTTTCAACAGTAGAATAAACCGTATCTCCACGGCTTATGAATTGATGTATCTTAAATGCAAATACAGGTAAATTAGTGGAAGGGTTCATACATCTATACCCAGCGAGGAGGCCTTCCTGTATAGCTTTTTCACAAATTTTATCAGAAAGGCCTGTAAGTTTACTTAACCTGACAGATGCTCCTTCCTCACCTGTAATTGAAAGAGATATACTTCTTTTTAACCGTCCTGTCTCTACTTCAGTCGTAACACCAAAGGTACTTTCGAGCCATATAGACATAGGGTCATTAATAAATCCATCACAATCTTCTGGAGGTTTTCTCTGTTGGTCTTGAATACGTTCTGTAAGCTCTTTAATAAATACTGAGTCTGTTAAATCGACATCTCTGGTTATTCTCTTTAAAGTTTCCCCTATAATACGATCTGGTTTTACCAGAGAGCCAAAAAGTAATGTAGCTACTCTGGCTACTTCAGAACGAACTTTTTCATAAGATCCCATGCCTGCTACTGTTGCCGATGTCCCTACACACTGTATGATATCAGAACCGCATATATCCTTTACTCTGCGGATTAACATAGCAACGTCTGCACCCTGGCGCCCTCGGTAAGTATGCATTTCATCAAGAACAAGAAATTGCAGATTATTTGCTGATTTACTCAGATCTAAATCATGAGGACGAGTCAGTATTAATTCAAGCATAACATAGTTTGTAAGTATTATATCAGGAGGATTACCTATGATTTCCTGTCTTCTTTCCTTTGGCTCCTGGCCGGTATACCTTGCGAAAGAAACAGGCCCTTTACCGTCAGGGTAGCCATCACAGAGAAATTTCTGCAGTTCTATACACTGACTATTAGCAAGAGCATTCATAGGATAAATGATGATAGCCTTTACCCCTTTTTTATCTTTATTACGGAGGACATGATTTACTATGGGAATAATATAAGAAAGACTTTTTCCTGAACTGGTACCTGTGGTGAGAATGTAATTATCTCCAGCGTTAGCTGCATAAATAGAATCAAGTTGATGTTTATATAGCCTCATAGATTGACCGAGAGAGAGAGTTTTTTTGTTAATACGAAAAATATTACTGCATTCAGGATGAATTATATTCTGCCTGACCAGTTCGTCTATATAAGCCCCCTCTTCAAAAGCCGGATTTAATTGTATAAGAGGATCTGGCCATAGTAGACCTTCATCTAAATTCTTTTGTACCAATTCATCTATACGCTTATCCTTTATTCTGATAAAACTTTTAATATAGGAATAATAATCATTTATTAAATTGCGGTTTAATTCAAAAACATTCATCATATGCCTCCATGTATTAATTATTCTTTGTTTTAAATTTAGATATATATACTATTGAATCCTTCAAATTAATAATATTAGTTACAACAAAATTAATAACTATACTTTCGCATTTTTTCCACAAAGCCTTATGCCACCTTGTAGGGGTGCACAGCCGTGCGCCCCTACGGGGTAACGGTTTTTCAAAATTCTGCAAAAGTATAGTTAATAATATCAGTCTTAATTGCAAACTCGCCTGATATGACATAATCTGCGGCTGTATCTGCCTGTACCGTTTGTTATCAACCCGGTAATGATATACACAGCCTGCCGGAATGCATCGGATGAGTTAATCTAACCTACCATCCAAGACCTCCCGCTATTATAGACGAAAATAGCGAAAAA
>CAYSLJ010000156.1:0-15791 GCA_964431735.1 uncultured Synergistia bacterium
AGGATGATAACCGTTCTAACAATTTGCCGGAGTTATTTTTCTTACAGTCCTAAGTGAGTGGTGAGTAGTGAGTGGTTACCAGGTTTTATTAACTCACTACTCACTACTCACTATTTAGAAAGGCAGGAATATTCAGTGAATATTACATTAATTTTTCCACCTCACTGGGTGGTTCATCAACCATATCTGAGCCTTCCGTCTCTGACTGCTTACCTGAGAGAAAATGGTTATAATGTAATACAGAGAGATATAAATATAGAAAGTGCCGATGATTTATTCAGAACCGTTGTATTAAAAGATGCATATAAAAAGCTTCAAAAAAAGCTGGAATATTTAAAGAATTTAAAGAACAGAACATCAGGGGAAGAAATTCTGTTAAATAATTTATCTTTTATGGAAGACAGAGATTATGCGGAATATACCAGAAATATCCTGCGTATGGTAAATTATTCAAAGAATGTAATGAGGGATAAAGACAAATTCTTTGATTTTCCTCTTTATCGTGACAGTATAAATGATATTCTATTTGCCTATTATATACTGGGTATTCTTCATGAAACAAATATAGATTTTATGAACTTCTATAGAGAGGGATATCCCTGTACCAGCACAGAAGGTATAATTAAATATATTCATGATGAAGAAAACAATTATTATGCAGATTATTTCAGACATGTTACAGTACCTTCTTTACAAAAGGAACCGTCAGAACTCTATGGCATATCCGTATCAAGTCTTACTCAGATGCTACCTGCTATGACTCTTGCCGGTATGATAAAAAAGGCCATCCCTCATGCCCATATATGTATGGGAGGCAATATTTTTACGAGAATTGCGGAAAAACTTGTTACTCCCTGCCCTCTGTTCGATTTTTTTGACTCTGTTATAATCTATGAAGGAGAAGTGGCATTACTTGAACTGGTAAAAGCACTGGAACATGGATATGGCTTTGAGAATATTTCAAACTTTATATACAGAGATAAAAATGGTGAAATTATTCACAATAAAAATCTCTCTCTTCCTGATATAAACTCTCTTCCTGCACCGGATTTTGACGGACTTCCCCTGGAAAGGTATTTTTCTCCTTTTAACGTATTCCCCCTGCTTACAGGGAGGGGATGTTACTGGAATAAATGCGCCTTTTGCAGGCATAAATCTATTTATGGAAATACATATCGTGCAAGAAAAATAGAAAAAGTTATGGATGATATAGAAATACTCCGTAAAAAATACGGTGCTAAATATATTACTTTTTACGATGAAGCTATTCATCCTGTAAGATTAAAAAAAATGGTCACAGAGATAATGGAACGAAACATGGACATTCGATGGGAAGCTACCATGAGAGGGGAGAAGGAATTTGACCGTGAACTCGCAAATTTTGCTTTTAAGGCAGGTGCCAGATTACTTTCATTCGGTCTGGAATCAGCATCTCCCAGAGTGTTAGACCTTATGTGTAAAGGTATTGATATAAATGTCTTCAGGGAAGTGGTCCGTTACAGTGCAGAATCAGGTATATGGAATTATGCCTCATTTTTTACGGGATTTCCTACAGAAACAGAAGAAGAAGCCATGAAAACAGCGGATTTTATTCTGAAAAATCAGGATTTTATCCACTCGGTGTCTCTGAATGTACCTTTCTTTGCAGTAGAAAATACCGATATAGATAAAAATCCTGATAAATATTCTATTCAGGAGCTGACACCTATGGAAGGATGGGAACTTGCCTTGGGATATAATTATACGGTCACTGAAGGCATGTCTCAGAAGAAAGCCGGTGAAATGGCACTTGAAATATGCAATAAGATAAAACGGTACCATCGTCAGAGCAGTATATTCAGTTCCATGAACAGAGTCCATCAGATGCTTTATGCGGATCATTTCAATACAAATAATCTGGCTTCTGTAATAAGGAAAGATTTTAGCTGATCTTTTTGTAAGGGTTCATCAGTCAGCTATCAGCTATCAACTAAAACTTACAAAGCCTGACTGTGTAAATCAGTCTGAAAAAATATTTAACGACATTTATTATGTAATTCCTGTAAAAGCTGACTGCTGATAGCTAGAACCCTTACACCTTTTTAAGATTTTGACTATGGAAGTTTTTTGCTTTATAATCTATAAAGAAACAATCATGACAAAAAGTTTGTCACAAAAAAGAATGAAAATTACATTTTCAGAATAAAGGAGTGATTTAAATGCATTATAAAACAATCTGCTGCCTTCTGGCATTGATGGCATTATGTTTTTCAGGCTGTTTTTGTACAGGAAGCGATAACACTTCAGGTATAAAAGAAGGCTCTATCGCACCCGGATTCAGCCTTAAAGATACAGATGGTAAAACCTTTGACCTTGGAAGATTAAAAGGTAAAGTGCTATTTCTTAATTTCTGGCGTTCAGGTTGAGGGGCCTGTGTAACGGAGATGCCTCAGTTGGAGGCATTACACAATAAGTATAAAGATAAAAAATTTTTATTGCTTGCAATAAATACCTCTGAAAGTTCATCAGAAATTAAGGATTTTATGACTGCCAATAAATGTACTTTCCCGGCTCTTGTGACGGGAAATACCGATGTGCCGCAAAAATATGAAATCAGATATGTACCTACCAGTTTTATTATAAATAAATCCGGTATCGTAAAACATATGAGTGTAGGCGCAAGAGAAGCTGATAAATGGGATGGCATTATAGAAAAGCTTCTGGCAGAGTAAATTTTTTTCAGAGATATTTCAGCTGAATCTTTAAGGGACTGTAAGAAAATAACCCTGGCAAATTGTTAGAACGGTTATCATCCTCGCGTTACGCGTTACGCGTCACGATATAGACGTAAATATGATTGGGTTATTTCTTGACAACCCCTAAGTAGAAAAAAAGGTGAACTTTTCATTCCTGTAATGAACATAGAGACATATGAAATTTACAAACAGAGAAATACTTGATTTTATTGAGAAAACAGCCTTCCTTCATGAAAGAATAAATGGAGATTTCATTCCCTCTTCTATAGAGAATGAAAAACAAATAGATTCTTATATAAAGAGGTGGAACGAAATTGCTGCCGATGGTGATTACATGGCTTTTCAAAGAAGACTTTCTCTGGATGATATGGATATAGATAAAGTAAGGCCTTTACTCGGTAAAGTTACTTTTGCCGACAAAAAAAATCTTCCTTTCTGGTGTGACATAATGAAGAAGATTATTAAGAGAAAGCCAGTTTCTCTGAAAAAAATCAGGTCAGAAAAGATATATCTCTGCGAAAATCTTCCTTTTGACGAATTTTTTATTCCTTTTGTAATGATTGCTATGGAAGAACTTGCCGGGAAAACAGGTGACTCATATCATGTTTTTACGGGAAAAGCTTCTGTCATGGTGGAATATAATCTCCTTTATTCTCTGAATATGTTATGCGTAAAATCCGTATATGAAGCATTCACTCTATTTCTTTCGGAACAGGAATCCTCATTGAAACATGGTCTATATTACGATCATTTTATAAGGAAACATCTAAAAAATTCTTTTAAGGATTTTTTTATGACTTATCCTGTCTCCGGGCGACTTGTTTCTACGTTTATACAATTATGGGTAGACTCTGTGAGTGAATTTTTACTGAGACTCAAGGAGGATTTACCGCAAATTTCAGAGGTTTTTTATAAAGGTAATGACCCCGGCTATATTTCAGATTTAAAGATCGGTCTTTCTGACAGACATAACGGGGGCAGAACAGTAATGACTATTAAGTTTTCCTCCGGATTAAAACTTGTTTATAAGCCCCGGAGTCTCTCTCTGGATTGTTCTTATATGAAATTACTTTCCTGGTTCAACGAGAAATCCGGTATAGCTGATTTTAAAATCTTTAAAATACTGGATAGAGGAGATTACGGATGGGCGGAATTTATAGAATATATGCCATGCAAAACAGAAGAAGAGGGAAGACAATATTACAGAAGGACAGGTCATCTTCTCTGTCTGTTATATGTCCTTGGAAGCACTGATTGTCATATGGAAAACCTGATTGCCTGCGGAGAGTATCCTGTTTTTATAGATTTAGAAACTCTTATGGAGCCGGAAATGAGATTTTTCGGGGAAGAAAAATATTCAAAAAGAGTCAGATCTCAGGCACATAAAGAATTTTTCTCGTCAGTAATAAAGACAGGTATTCTTCCAAGGTGGACTTTTGAGCTGGAAAAAAGACCTTATGATGTGAGTGTTCTCGGCAGTATCGGCGATCATGGCAGACCTTTTCTCAAAGAAACATGGAAAAATTTAAAGGCCGATTCCATACAAACAGATATAGAAGAGGCAGAATTCAGGCAGTGTCAGAATGTTCCTTTTCTTGACGGTACCCTGCTCTATCCCTTTGAATATAAAGAATTTATTCTGGAAGGATTCAGAGATTTTTATTCATTTCTTATAAGATACAGAGATGATTTACTTTCTTCAACTTCTCCCCTGAAAGGGCTTAAGAATAAACACATAAGATTTTTTTCCCGCTTTACAGATGACTATGGCATGGTGATAAAACATGGAACAGAACCCTCACTGAACCGTGATCCTCTGATGTGGAGTATTGAATTAGACAGACTGACCGGAGTAATCAGTGAAAAGGACAAAGAGAGAAAATATTTCTGGCCCGTTATTAAATCAGAGATTTTAAGTCTCGAACAGTTAGATATACCTTCTATTACGTGTCTATCGGACAGCACTGATCTTTATCCGGCAGGTGGAGAAAAAATAGAAAATTTTTTTCACAGTTCCGGTTATGATAATGTTATAAACCGTATAAAAAAACTTGATTCAAAGGATATGGAAAGACAGACGCTGCTTATATACTCGTCTCTTTATGCAAGAAATGTAATACCTTCCGAAAATTTTGAAGATTATAATTTTGATGAAAAAACTCATCATGATAATCTGCTTATAGGGAAAAAACTTCATGTAGCAGATTTTGGATGCGTAGAGCGAAGTATTGACGATGATTTCCTGATAGGGCAGAGAATTAAAGAACATGCTATTTCTTTTGGTGATGCAGGTGTGAGCTGGACCTGTTATAAATATGTCAGCAAGATAAATAGATTTCAGTTAGAACCTGCCGATTATAGCCTTCATAACGGTATATGCGGTATTGCCCTTTTTATGTCAGCTCTTGAGAATATTCAGAAAAAAGGCATATATACAGAAACAGTTCTTTCGGCCTTAAAACCAGTTTTTACCGATCTTGACGATAAGGATTTTTCCGGATTACTTCTGAAAGAAGCCGGTTTAGAAGGTATAAAGTCTATTGTTTACACTCTTAATTCTATAAGTCACTTTCTGGATATGTCTTTTATCATGGATTACGCAAAAAAGGCTGAGCTTTTAATAAAATAATTTTTCATTTATTTATTTCCTCTGAATAAATTTTTGAGTGCACCGGCCAGATCCTGTATTGTGACAGGTTTTTTAAGAATGTCTCTTATACCTGTCTCTCTGGCTTTTTCCATACTGATAATATCAGTATAACCGGAACAGAGAATTACAGGGATGTCAGGTCTTATTCCTGTAAGTTCTCCGGCAAGTTCAATACCTGTCATTTGAGGCATTGTCTGATCGGTAATAACAAGATCGAAATTATGGGGCTCTTTGCGAAATGTGCCCAGCAGGTCATAAGCATTATTTTTTACAATAACTGAATAGCCGAGTTTTTCCAGCATCTTTCCCATTGCATTAACCAGTATTTCTTCGTCATCAACAATGAGTATCTTTTCTTTACCGCAGGGAAGAGGGATTTCTTTTTCTTTTTCTTCTTTTATAGCAGTTATAACCCTGGGAAGATATATATAAAAGGTGCTTCCTTTTTCAGGCTCACTTTCCACTCTTATTTCTCCTCTGTAACTCTTTACAATCCCATGGACTACAGCAAGGCCGAGGCCGCTTCCTTCTCCATGTTTTTTTGTTGTAAAATAAGGTTCAAATATATGTTCTATAACATCTCTGGTCATTCCATGACCTGTATCTTTTATTGTAAGTTTTACATATGGTCCCTGGGTCAGTTCATTATATAAATGTGATTCTTTATCAGTAATTTCAATGTTTTTAAGGCTTACTTCAAGGGAACCTCTCCTGCCACTCATGGCATGAGCAGAATTCGTGCAGAGATTCATTACTATCTGATGAATATGTGTGGCATCAGCAAGCACTGCGGCAGGGTCTTTGTCTATGTCCTGGATAATCTCAACAGTAGATGGGATTGTTGCTCTGAGCAGTTTCAGCGCTTCTTTTACAATAAGGTTAATCTGTAACAGTTCTTTCTGCCCTTCGCTTTTACGGCTTACTGCAAGAATTTGTTTTACCAGATCCCTTGCACGAAGGGAGGCTTTGATGCATTCTTTAAGATTTTTCCAGATAAGAGAACCTTCCTGTACATCCATGAGAGACAGTTCTGTATATCCAAGAATAGAGCCGAGTATATTATTGAAATCATGGGCAATACCTCCTGCAAGGGTGCCTATGGCCTCCATTTTCTGTGACTGGCGAAGCTGTTTTTCCAGCCTGTTACGCTCTGCTTCAAGTCTGTCTCTCTGCAGTCTTGCCTGTAAAATAGGAGAAACGAAATCTGCTATTGACTCAAGGAGCAGCCTGTCTGTTTCATTGTAATGTTCTGTCTTGTTTACTACAGTAAATAACCCTATGACTTCACTATGATATACAACAGGTACAGATAAAGCACCTGTTACAGGAACATGTCCTTCAGGAATGGTAAGTCCCTCATTGGAACAGTAAGATTTACCTTCTTTAATTGCTCTGCCCCATATACCTTTCCAGGTTTCCCGGGGAAATATTATGGTTTTATCAATTACCATACATTTTTCCCATATTTCTTTTGTAAGAGATGCACAGACAAGTTCTCCTTCTTCATTAATAAAACCGAAAATGCCATATTTACTGTTCATTACCTTTAAAACAATGTCCATTACTTCTCCGTACATAGTATTATCATCGACTGTGAGAAAAATTCTTGCTATCTGATTTTTTACTGATAGTTCAAACTCTGATTTTTTCAATGCTTCTTCTGCTTTTTTGAGTTCCGTAATATCTCTGCCTACAACGACGAGACCTTTTCTTGAACCATCGGGATAAAATGTGGGAACTTTTATAATATCAAAAGCCATTTCTTTCCCGTCCGGTCTGGGAATTACTTCTACCCCGCGGCTGTAATCTTTTCCCATCCATGCTTTTTCATCTGTTTCTTCACACGTAAGAAAAGCTTCACTATAAAATGAACTGTAATCTGCAAGTTCGGAATCTTTTTTCCCTTTATAATCTACTCCTGTAAGTTGAAAGAGATTTAAATCAAATTCATTTGCTTCAAGCCATCGTCCTTTGCCGTCTTTAAAACATACAATATCAGGCATTGAATTTATAAGGGTTCTGAGCCTTTCTTCACTTTCTATGAGAGACTCTGCAGCCTTTTTACTGTCTGTTTCTATCTTTTTTCTATCTGTAATATCCCTTGTAATACTAATGATTCCTGCTACGGACGGATTATTAATCTGGTTCTTTGCAATAGCTTCCAGCCATACATATGTTCCATCTTTCCTGAGATTACGATACTGGATCGTCAGAATTTTATCGGCATTGGAAAGAATTTCTCTGAAATTCTCAATAAATGCCTCTCTGTCATCAGGATAAATAAATGCAAAGGCGTCTTTCCCTTTAACTTCTTCCGGTAACCATCCGTAGTAGGCTTCAAAAATAGGGGAAGTATAGATTATTTTACCATTTATATCTATAATAGTAATTATCTCAGGAGAAAGTGTGGCTATGGCCTGAAATTTTTCTTTTTCTTTCTTTAATATTTTTTCTATCTCTTTCCTCTCTATTATTATCCCGATCCTTTCTGCTATGACATTTATTAAATGTTTTTCTTCCCGGAGAAAATGTCCTTCAAATATGTCAGGTTTTTCTTCTCTGTAAAATACCTGAATGAGACCGCTTCTCATGCCTTTAACATTGATCTCTCTTTCCATTTTCCAGTCTGTCTCTATAAAATTATCTGTTTTAAATTCCATTTTTTCAATTATGAGTCTGGCACAGGCAATGTCCGGATAAAACATTGCATGAGGAATTAAATCAATAATTCCCTGATATAGTTCTTCTTCTGTTATATATGTTCTTTCCATGACTTCGGATATGCCATAGAGGCAGTCAAGTTCTTTTATTCTTTCCCTTAATTTTATAGATTGTTTATTTCTGAGATTTTTTTCTTCTTCTATGATTGTTATTAATTCTTCTCTGGTCATATCTTCATAATTTCTCATATAAAGGCCTCTCTCCAGTGAATAATTGTTTTATGTTATTCTTCAGTTTTATTACTATCCTGTATAATTCTTCTACCAGAACGGAAATTTTTTGTTTTGAGAACATAGGGGTAATAAAAATTTTACAGGTACAGATGATAGCATATAATCTTTCTCTCCCTCTTTATTATAACGATTTATTTTTTTCTGATGAGTTAATGGAGAATTATGTATGGATTTTTATATATAACCTGTGAGAAATGATTTCTATAGATTCATTTAAATATCCTTCCTGTTAAAAATTTATTATGGTGAACAGTGAATAGTAAGTAAAAATTCCTTTTTTCAATGTTCACTTTCTTGTATCTCAGTAGATTTTAAACTATAATAATGATAAAAAATATATATTCAGGAGGGCTGTAAATGAAAATTGATTATGACATATCTGTAGAAACAGGGCAGACTTTTATTGTGGAACGGTTTAAACCTGAAGACGCAAAAGGTGTGGCCCATCTTTTTTACTCAATATACGGCTCTGCTTATCCCTTTGAAACCTATTATATTCCCGAAAGAATTGTGGAAGAAAACAGCAATGGCAATATCTATTCTGTCGTAGCCCGTACCGCGAAAGGTGATATTATAGGCCATGGCGCTCTTTATAGAAGTTCTCCTCATAATCAAAATCTTTATGAAATAGGCCAGTATATTGTTAGGAAAAATTATCGTGATACCTTTGCTGCCTTTAAGATTAATCAGTATATCTCCGAGAAGCTTGTAAAAGAGGTTTCTCCTGACGGAATATTCGGAGAAGCTGTGTGCAATCATATTATTACACAGAAATCGTGTTATATTATTGGCATGAAAGATGTCGCCATAGAATTAGACCTCATGCCTGAAGAAACCTATAAAAAAGAACGTAAAGCTTCAGGAAGAGTATCATGTGTTATATCAATAAAATTATTCAATGATAGTCTCAGAGAAATTTTTATTCCTTCTATTTATAAAGAAGAAATAGACTATATATTGAGTGACCTGAATATTCAAAGAACACTTACCTGTTCATGTGAGGAAATACCGGCAGATTTAAAGAGTAACATAGATGTTAAATTCTTTAACTTTGCATCGGTCGGAAGGTTTAATGTTATTACCGGAGGAAGCGATTTTGACATAGTTGCAGAAGAACTGGAAAAAGAAGGAGCAAAGAATAATATCAACATATTTCAATTCTTTATTAACCTCGAAAAACCCTGGTCAGGCAGAATAATAGAAAAGCTCCAGAAGAAAGGTTATTTCTTCGGAGGATATATTCCTCGATGGTTTAACTCCGACAGTATTTTAATGCAAAAAAATCAGACAATACCTGATTTCGGTAACATAAATCTTTATTCTGAAAAAGCAAAAAAAATAATCTCTCTTATCCGGTCTGGCTGGAACTATAGTTATCCTTATTATCGCTCCAGACAAGCTATTGTTCATCTTAATTCCTGTCCCCGGTCGGACTCTTTTCCTCCAGAGCCCGACCAGGGACAGGAGTGACTGCTATATTTAGCGGAATGCCAATTTACCTGTTGCAGTATTTAAGATTTTATTTTTTTATTTACAAAATCTACAAAATCGTTGATAGTCTTTAGCTGTCCCGCACTGGCATCTGATAAATCTACATGATATTTTTTCTCTGTCTCTACAGCTAACATGGGTAAATCAATAGAATCCATTCCCTGTGCAATAAGAGGCACATCTACCATGAGACTGTTAACAAATTTTTCGTTTGTTCCCATTTCTTTAATCAGATTAATAATATCCGATGATGTAATTTTCATATATTTCCCTCCTTTTTTGCCGTTAATCTGTAAGCTTATTAAGAGCCTATCCAAAAAGTCATCAAATACCTCCCTGTAGGTGAGACTCTTCCGAAAAATCTATAATCCTCTTGCAAAACAACATGTCTTTAAAGACTGCTACGATATTATATGTATTTATAGTGTATTTCATAACTTATTAGAATTTAAGTGAATAGTGAATGGTGAGTAGAATATGGCAATGTCACTCACTACTCACTCATTAATTATGAATTGTTATGAAACTAACTATAATTTACAAATTACTGTTAATACGGTATAACCATCCCACCGGGAGGGTGTAAAAATAAATACTACTTTTTGGATAGGCTATAATTCACTCACCGGCTATTGATTATTCTTGCATTTTAAATCTTTGAATTTTACCTGTTTCAGTTCTCGGTATTTTGTCTGTAAATATTATCTGAACAGGGCACATATAGTCAGGTAACCTTTTTAATATAAAAATACGTATATCCTTAACCAGATTAAGATTTTCTTTTAAACCTTCTCTGATAACCGCATAGGCTACAGGTTTAACCAGTTTTTCTATTTTTCTCCATGTTACTCCGCAATCTATGACTGAAGGGTGTTCTTTCATTACCTGTTCTATCTGTGCAGGTGATACCCAGTTTGCATTAACTTTGAACATGTCATCAATCCTGCCATGATATGTATAATAACCGTTTTTTTCACTATAACTATCTCCCGTTTTCAACCATCCGTCACGAAGCATTGTTTCTTTTGTTTTCTGTGGTCTCTTCCAGTAAAAAGGAGCATTGCTGTCCCCTTTTATAATCAGGTGTCCTGCAGTGCCTGAAGGAACTGTATTGCCGTCTTCTCCCACTATTTTAACTTCATAACCTGGCACAGGAAATCCTGAAGAACCGGGACGGACATCACCTGGCCTGTTTGAAATAACAATGTGCATTGTTTCAGTAGTACCAAGACCGTCTATTATTTCAAGATCTGTCATTTCTTTCCATTCATGATATATTCCTGCCGGGAGTGCCTCTCCTGCAGATACACAGAAACGAAGAGAAGGAAAGGTGTATTTCTCTGCCATAGATTTTATTAGCATATTATAAAGTGTGGGGACGGCGAAGAAAATAGTCGGTTTATATTCTGAAATAATCCTCATTACTTTAAAGGGCTCCGGTTTATCAGGAAATAAAACTGTTGATGCACCGATAGTCAGAGGAAAGGCAAGACTGTTTCCGAAGCCATATGCAAAAAACAACCTGGCTGTAGAAAAGGTTATGTCGCTGTCAGTCATATTAATAGTTTTTCTTCCATAGTTTTCTGCTATAAAATTTATATCCCTTAATCTGTGAGGCACACCTTTGGGGGAACCGGTGCTTCCTGAACTGTATAGCATGAAATTTATATCTTCTGCAGGTGAGCATTCGGCTTCAGATAATGAATTTGTTAGAAGTTCATTGTAATGGTTATCGTCGATGTATAATTTAAATTTTATAGAATTCGATTTTACGCGGGACATTTCAGTGGTTTTTAGTGTAATAACAGCAGCAGCCTCACAGTCATATAAGATAAATTCACAGGTTTTGTCTTTTAAATCAGGATTCACCAGAACAGGTATTGCTCCGATTTTTATGGCTCCGAGAAAAGTATAAATAGTGTCAGGACAATCAGGAAGAGCAATGACAACCCTTTCTTTATGCTTGATCCCCAGATTTTTTAAAATATTTCCTGCCCTGTTTATATTTTTCAGAAGCTGTGAATAGGTTATTTTTTCCTGGAAATAGTAAATAGCTGTTTTTTTACCTCTTTTTATTGCATGATTGTCCAGAATATGAAAAAAATCATTATATGATGTGTCCATAATTAAACTCCAAGATAATATTATATCAAAAAAATTACAGGTGAGCAATTCTGATGGATTGCTTTGGAAAAGGAAAGGTGAATTTTACAGTAAAAATGAAGTTAACTTTCGTAAAAAAGGCTATCTTTACTTTTTTATTCTATATGATATAATTCCATAGCATCTGTTTTTGTTTATTTTATGGGTTTTGACCAATATTTGTTCAGAAAGAAAATTGAATGGCTCATATAGAAGAGTATGTAAATAACATAATTGAATATAATAAAAATTTATGGGAGCAAAATCTTTTGGAAGGGAATGTCCCTGTTGCCATAGAGATAATGTGCAGAATCGGCGATATATTTCCTGATAAAAGTGAATCCTTATATGAACTTATAAAGATTTCCAGAAAAATATTAAAATTATATCCTGAAGATATGGATATATATTATTTTATTGCCATATGTTATATCAAACTCTATGACTTTGGCCTGGCCACTGTAGCAGTAAGAAAGGCTCTCAGATTAAATGGCGACCCTGTAAGATTTTATAAATTGCTTGCCTATCTGTATATACGCACACTTGACATACCGCAGGCTATAGGTGTTTACGACAGATTAATGGAAATTGCACCGGAAGAAGAAAATTATCTTCTGTTTAATAAGGGATTTGCCTGTCTCTGTATGAATAATATAGAAGAAGCTGTAAAGATATGGAAAGAAACGATGAAAAAATATCCTCACTGCAGGCTGTGTGAGTCTGCACTGGAATTTATAGAAAAAGGTAACATAACATGAAATTAGGTTTTATAGCTGCTGCAGATAGAGAAAATAATTTTAATAAAATAGAACCTCTTGGATTACTCTATATGGCAGCTTATCTTGAAAAATATCTGAATTTTGAAAATGTAATAATAGCAGAAGATGTGGAAACACTTATAGGGGAAAAACCTGATCTTGTCGGCATATCTACTTACAGTACCTGTATAGGCAGAGCAGGTGAGATTGCAAAGAGAGTCAAAGAAGAAATCGGTGTACCTGTTATAATAGGCGGCCCTCATGTGACACTTTACCCTGAGTATTTACCGGAAAACTGCGACATTGGTGTTATAGGAGAAGGAGAACAGACAATAGCGGAACTTCTGGAACTTTATTTAAAGGAACATGCATTTTTGCCTCATGAATTAAGGAAGATAAAAGGCATTATATTTAAAGAAGGTTCTGAAAGAGTAAAAACACCGGAAAGAGAACTCATATTTCCTCTTGATATAATACCGCCTCCTGAAAGAGAACTTGTCCAGGATTCTTTTTTTGTCCCCAATATTATGACTGGGAGAGGATGTCCCTATAAATGTAGTTTTTGTGCCACCCAGCTTGTATGGAAAAAATATCGTAACTTTTCTCCTGAATATGTAGGAAAAGAACTTCTGACTCTTATAGATAATGATAATTTCAATAAAATAGAATTCGGTGATGACCTTTTTGCCATATCAAATGACAGGGTAAGAGCCATACATGATATTATAATAAATAACGAATTACATAAAAAAGCCTTTTTCTATGTTAATATAAGAGCAAATATATTTAATGAAGAAATGGCCTGTCTTTTTAAAGAGATGAATGTTACAAAGGTGTTTGTCGGCTTCGAATCCGGTTCTGATAAGATATTGAAGTTTTATAACAAAAAACAGACTGTAAAAGATAACCAGAAGGTAGTAGATTTATGCCATAAATATGATATAGGAATTATAAGTTCTTTTATAGCAGGAGCTCCTGTGGAAACAGAAGAGGATATAAAAGCAACCCGTGATTTTATATATAAGAATTCAGAAAAGATAGCTGTTTTTGTCGTATGTTATCTGCAGCCATGTCCCGGCACACCTCTATGGAATTCTATGAAATTACCGCCTGTAAGAAGCGAAAAAGATTTACAGGAAATTATCGGTCGTAAAAATTTCAGTGAATATCTGTCAGATGAACAGCTTGAATATTATTTAAATGAAATAAACAGTATTTATAAAGGTCCTGTTAAACACCTTTCTCATGGTCTGGACCTTATCTGTGAATTACACAAAAAGGATCTTTATTCTGTGCCTGACCATCGGTTGCTGAATGATTTGATGACTTTTAGAGACAGAGGTATTTTATGAAAATCAGATTTTTATTTACTATGTTAATATTATTCCTTGCTGCTATGATTGCCATATGTTCGGCAACCAGTGAAAGAAAGGAAAAAGAACTTTCAGTGCTTTTTTATCTGGACAGCCAGCAGGCCATGCCGAACGAGTTTTCTATGAAAATCCTTCAGGATATAGCAGAAACGGGCAGCAGTGAATATATGGATATAGTATTACAGATAGGATGTACGGAGCCTTCGAAGGAAAGCAATCTTGATGAAGATGATAAACACCTTGTGGGGCCTGTTATTATGCCTCAGTGGAAAGGTGTCAGAAGATATGTCATTTCTCAGGAAAAAAAAGCAGACCTTGTTGAAACATTGCCTGAAGACACCATGATGAATTCCTCTGAAAATCTTGAGCATTTTATTACCTGGGCCATGGAACATTATAACAGCAAACATTATGCAGTGGTTCTTATGGAACATGGCCATGCATGGAAAGGTTTTCGCACTATGACTGCCTCCGAGATAGGGGATGCAATAAAGAAAGGTGTGGAAGATGGTAATAAAATAACGGGAGATAATGATAAAATAGATCTTTTTTATCTTCAATCATGCCTTATGGGAAGCATAGAATCTGTAACCACTCTGGAAGACAGTGCCTCTGTTCTTATTACTTCGGAAAATCCTGTTTATGCACTTTCAAACAGGGATTTTGATTTCATATTCGGAGAACTTCTCAAAAAAGATGAAGGATTTGATCCTTATAAATTTGCTTTTTCTATAGTGGAAGCATATAAAAATAAAAATAAAGATAACGCGAAAAATCTTGAAGAATTTAAAAAAGAAGAAAAATTTAAAAAATTGTTTTCTCTCAAGTTCGAAAGCAGAGCATGGTATAAAGAAATGAGAAGAATATTTAAAGAAGAAGATAAAGAAACATGTAATAAACTGGTGGAACTTTTAAATATAAGTTATTCCCATGGTTATCCCACTCTTTCCGCAATAGACACAAACAAAGTTCCGGTTTTAATAGATTCCCTCAGGAACTTTGTAGATATTTCGGAAACATATGGACTTACTAATAAACAGCTTTTTGGCTCCATAGAAAAATCAGTGGATTATGGTAACGGTAATACCCGTCATTACAGTGAACAGCTTCATGACATGGGGAATATAATGAAAAATATTATCAATACGGAAGGAGTTCATGAAAAAATAAAGGAAGCTGCCTGCAGAGTAGTTACATCTCTGGAAGATGCAGTAATAAATGAACAGCATGACCCTCTTAGAATGGCAGGTTCAACAGGACTTTCCATATGGGCTCCCGCCAATGCTCTGGATATAGCGATGACAGGTGACCTTTACAGAGAAAAAACAGCGGCTTTTACGGAAAAAACAGGCTGGTATTACCTTATGGAAAGAGGCATAAAAAATCTCCCTGACCGGTTACAGAAGGAACTTTCAAACCTTGAATTACTCATAAAAGAAACGAATTCTCTTCTGGAAACACTGGATAAAAACAGATCTCTTCCGAAAGAAGAAAAACTGGAGATGGCCAGAAAAATAGTGGCCAATAAGAAAGTTATTTATAAGTCGGAAGCAGATATGATATTGAGTAAATATTAGACTTATTACAGAAACAACTTAGTAGTGATTACTGTTTCGTGACGCGTAACGCGTAACGCGTGACGGGAGAAGACAGATTTACTGATTGTTCAATTTTGTAAGAACATTGAA
>CAYSLJ010000157.1:0-11133 GCA_964431735.1 uncultured Synergistia bacterium
AGGATACTAATCGTTCTAACAATTTGCCGGAGTTATTTTTCTTACAGTACTTACTCATTAATTATGAATTGTTATGAAACTAACTATAATGTGTTATCTATTAAACGGCTTATATAAGGGGCATTATTTTTCTTCGTAAGAGCCTGTCAGGCAGAAGCTGATAACATGGTTACTAATTTACCTGGTGCGGTACTACGTATTATATTTCAACCATAATTTATGAATATTTTTTTTCACTCTGTACAAATAATTTTTTATCTGCTGATTGCTGGTACCCATAAGAGAGGCCATTTCTCTGTAATCCAGTTCTTGGACAAAACGGAGAGTAAAAGCGGTTTTATAAGGTTCTTTAAGAGAGTTCACTATAAAATCAAGAAGAATTTTGTTTTCTATACTTCCTGTATCCGGTCTGCCAATTATATCCGGGTTATTCAGGCTTACCTCTTTTATTAACATATATTCTTTTATCCTGTGCTTTTTTACTACATTGAAAGCAATCTTAAAAAGCCAGGAAGCAAAAGGCCTGTCAAAAGAATAAGATTCGAGATATAACCAGACTCTGTAAAAAATATCTTGAAGAAGTTCTCTGCTTAATTCAACATTTCTTGTGGTGTTTATCAAATATTTTAACAATGGTTTTTCATAAAAATGCACAAGCAGTTCAAAGGCATCTCTGTCTCCTTCTTTTAAGATTTTATCTATGAGTTTTTTGTCATTAAAATGTGTATCACCGGTATATACATTCTTCTGATATATGTCCCCTGGTTCATATCTGCCTCCAAGATATCTGGAAAGGAATTTTTCTGCTATAACATAAAACTTGAGCAAGTTCCTGGGTTTCTTAATATTATGTCCTTCATCAGGGAAAACAACATATTCTACATCGAGGCCAATACTTTTTATAGCTCTCACTATTTGATAGGTCTCCTTCGAACTGATTATTTCATCTTTAAGACCATGAGCTATTAACAGAGGAATTTTAATATTATCTACATTATAAAAAGGAGAACGTGATATTAATAGCTCTTTTTCCATAGAAGGTTCTCCAATCCTGTCCATAAATCTCTTCTGGTAAATTTTCCAGACAGATGGCGGAAATGATTGAAGAAAGGTTATAAGATTGGCCGGACATTCTATCGCAACGGAACAGCAGAAAAAAGATGAAGAAGTAGCTCCGAGTAAAGATGCATATCCACCGTAACCGGTGCCATAAATTGCAATTCTCTTCGGATCTGCAATGGATGCTTCTATAGCCCAGTTAACGGCATCTAACAGATCATCCTGCATCTTTCCTCCCCATTCTTTATTTCCTGCATTGAGAAAATCTCTGCCATATCCCAGTGAGCCACGGTAATTAATCTGAAGACATACATATCCCCTGTTTGCCAGCCACTGTACTGTAGGATTATATCCCCATGTATCACGGGCCCAGGGACCTTTATGGACATAAAGTACCATAGGTAATCCGGTTCTATTATTACCCTTGGGATAAGTAATGTATCCCTCAATATCCAGGCCGTCACTGGAAGTAAACCTTATTTCTTCCATAGAGGAAAGAGAGTAATCATTCAGGGAGGGCTGATTATAAAACAGAAATATTTCCTTTTTTGACTCTCTGTTAAAAACATAGTAAGCAACAGGTCCGTCATCTCTTTCAAAACACACAAGCCATAAATTAAAGGTGTCATCACAGTTAACAACGGCAAAATCTCCCCTGTCAATTCTTTTTATGGATTTAAAATCTTCCTTTATCGTTTCATCTAAAACAATCCATTCTCTCCTGAATTTATTGAAACATATTGCCTGTATTTCATAGGTACAGGGATTTATTAGAACATTATAGACTCCGAAAGGATTTACATGTTTGTTTATCATCCATGTATAAATATCATATGCCTCATGGCAGGCAAGCAGTTTTCTCTCTCCTGTTTTTATATTTAACTTGATTAATCCGCTTGTATTGGAGCCCTCATAACCGATAAAATAAATATTATCATCTGTAAAACAGACAGGCAAGCTCAGCGGCTTATCATCAGCATTCCAGACATCCAGAATCTTCCAGCCTTTATCTGTGTCATCTCTTACCATTAACCTCTCACTGCCATCATCTTCAGTCGTAACTATTGCTTTAAGCTCAAGTTTATTATCTATAACCCAGTCAGTTATATTACCGGGATTTTTTTGCAGTAAAATCAGTTCTCCCGATATTACATCAATATGATATAAATCATATATTTCCCTGTTATCTTTATTTACTGCTATAATCATTTCATCAGGGTAATTACGATCATATTTAATAATTACAACATTTGCATCTTTACAGGTCAATGTTTTTATTTCACCTGTTTCCAGATCCATTCTGGAAAGGAGAAAATTTTCAAGACCTGTTTCATCATAGAGATAAAGAATAGAAGTGTTACTATGCCAGAAATAATTACTTATACATTTCTGTTTTACGCTGATAACCGTTCTGTCATCCTCTTCTCCTTTAGTTTTAACCCGAAAATTGAGTAAATTATTTTTCAGAACCTGATATATGACTCTTTTCCCGTCAGGAGATATTCTGGGATTGGTTTTTAAAGATTCAGCGAATAATATTTCTCTCGGTATAAAATCAGTCCATGGGGGAAACATATAATTTTCCAATGTACACCTCCGGCAAATTATAAAACTATATGTTTTTTACAATTTCTATATTATCTCCATGCTTTATAGTTCCGCCACTGAGAATCCTTACGAATATTCCTTCCCTCGGCATAATACAATAGCCCACTGTATGATATATAATACATGGGCTGTGACATTCTTTACCAATCTGCGTTACTTCACATATGGCAGTATTTCCGAGTTTTAACTTTGTACCGACAGGTAAAGATATGAGTTCTATGCCCTCTGTAACGATATTCTCTCCGAAAACTCCGAAAGGTAAATCAATGCCTTTATTCCTTATTTTTTCTATGCTTTCCGAAGAAAGAAGACTCACCTGTCTGTGCCATGGGCCGCCATGGGCGTCTCCTTTCAAACCGAAGTCTTCTATAAGTATCCCTTCGGGAATCTCTTTTTTTGCCGTACCTTTCTCTTTACTGATACATACTGCTATTATTCTGGCCATAAAAAATTCCTTTCTCTTTTTATTAATATCACTATAGCTTTTTTACTTTTTAACCAGACCCTTACGCTATATTACAGGTAAAACGGTCATCGGTCACCGGTTACCGTATAATGTCCGCTTTTTCCGCCTTTTTTTTCCGCAAGATAGATATTTCCTATAGTCATATCTTTTGTGAGAGCCTTGCACATATCGTAAATAGTAAGAGCCGAAACTGCCACCCCTGTAAGAGCTTCCATTTCAACTCCCGTTTTTCCTGTTGTTTTCACCTGACATGTAATAACAATCTTATGTTCCTGTAATTCAAAATCTATATCTCCTGACGTAATAAAAAGGGGATGACAGAGAGGGATAATATGGGATGTTTTCTTTAAAGCCATTATGCCTGCCAGTCTTGCTGCTTCCAGGACATTTCCTTTTATTATCTTATGTTCCTTTATCCTGTAAATCACATCTGACGGAATATCTATCTCTCCCCTGGCTATGGCTACTCTTACAGTATCGACTTTTTCTGTAACATCTACCATTTTCAGTGAACCATCTTCATTTAAATGACTGAACATGTCAACCTCCTATTGAATACATAGGTATATTACCTCTGCCTGTATGATGGAATGGTTTTTCCATTATGGCTTTCTTTATAGTATTTTTTAAAAGTTCTTTTTTATTATTATTTAAAAGATCTTTTAGATTATAACTCTTCGAGTCCATAAGACATGGCAGAATATCTCCTGTAGAGTTCATTCTTATTCTGTTGCAGAAATTACAGAACATATGACTCACAGGTGAGATAAAACCTGTTATGGTTTCTTTATTATGACGCTTTATAATATATTCCTCTGCTATATGTGACCTCTGAGTCATGGCAGTAAAGGAAATTTCTCTTTCCAGGATTTTCTTTATCTCCGATGTGCTTATATAAAAAGGATAATAAATATTTGTTCCCATATTCATAAATTCTATAAAACGAATTTCCAGATTTCTCTCAAGGCAGAAATTAACGATAGAAGAAACTTCATCGTCATTTATCCCTTTCATAAGGACTGTATTTATCTTTACAGGAAAAAATCCTGTATTTAAGGCTCTATCTATACCTGCCAGAACCTGTTTGAGTTCATCTCTTCCCGTTATACGGCGGAATTTTTCTCTATTCAATGTATCAAGGCTGATATTTAATCTTTTTATACCTGCTTCTTTGAGCAATTTCGCTTTTTCTGGCAGGAGTATTCCGTTTGTGGTAAGGGTCAGTTCTTCAAGCTTATCTATGGAGCTCAAAAGAAAAACAAGTTTTTCCATATGAGGTCTTACAAGAGGTTCTCCTCCTGTAAGCCTTATTTTTCTTATACCGAACTCTTCGACACAGATGGAAGCAATCTCTTTTATCTCTTCATAAGAGAGTATGTCTTTCCTATTTTTCTTTACTATCCCTTCAGAAGGCATGCAGTAAATACATCGTAGATTACACCGATCTGTAATTGATATTCTCAGATAATTTATCTGTCTTTTCCATTTATCTATCATTGTAAAGACCTATCAAGAAATAACTACATCATAGTTACAGTTTATATCGTGACGCGTAACGGGAGGATACTAATTTTTCGTAAGCGTTCAGCTATCAGCAGTCAGCTTTTACAGGAATTACATAATAAATATCGTTAAATATTTTTTCAGACTGATTTACACAATCAGGCTTTGTAAGTTTTATAAGTTTTAGCCGATAGCTGCTATCTAACTGCTGAACACTTACAATTTTTCTAACAATTTTCCGGAGTTGTTTTTATTGCGATACTAAATAAACAGTGAGCAGCGAAGGGATAAACTCCCCTCACTACTCACTGCTCACCACTCACTATTTCTGCACGACAAAAACCGGCTCCGATCCGAGCTTGAACACTAAAAGTCCCTGATCTGCTCTTACCTCTTCTACTGTAACCTGTCCTTCAGGTCCTGTTACAAGAGAAGTTACATTGTAAACCTTCCCCTGTTCCGCTCCAATTCTTACAGTTTTAACATCTGTTCCGTCATTCCAGAAAATATAACAGGGACGCCCTCCTTTTACAAAGGCATAACCTGACACATCATGTTCAAGACCGGTAAATATTTGATTAAATTTAGCACCGGCAAGTAATTCTGCAAGTAATTTATATGTATAAAAAGAAAGTTTTTTTGTCTGGTCCTCTCCGTTAAGGATACCCGAGTAATTGTAAAAAGTATCTAAATGACCGAAATGAAGAGTCTGAGGCGGATCATCTATGAATTTACTCCAGAAAACAGCTTTAACCCCTTTTGATACAGGAACAATAAGACTTTTTACAAGGTATATGGCCTGTTCTTTTTCAGACACAGTAACATAATTAACACTTTCTCCGGCGGAGAAATAATCACGGGGACTTCCTGTATAAATTGAATTACCTGTAACCCAGAGGGATGAATCTTTATATCCGTATTCATAAAGGCGCTTTTTAACAATATCCAGTCCGGAACCAAGAGGTTTATAAGTAAGACTGACATTCACAGTAGCATTGGTTGTTCCACCGTAATGATGAAAATCCACTCCGTCAAAGTAATTTTTTATACCATCATTCTGTGTTTCCCTGTCTTCAAGACTTCTGAGATTATCAAAAAGCTCTACAAACCATCCGTCTTTCTCAAAAGGTTGTCCTGTTATGGGATGGAATTCTCCTCCTTTACCCCATGCAGCCAGTTCAGAAGATCCTCCAAGTATAAGACAGGCTTTCGGGTTGGCCTGTATCATAGCCTGTTTTGTCCATCTGAGAAGAATGGCATAATTTTCTACAGTATCTGCCCACTGGCGCTGTCCGAAGGTATTATCTGCGCTGTCGGGCTCACTGCCGAGCTGAAAATATTTTATTTTAATGGCCATAGATGAATCTGCTACTCCGTCGGCATCATATCTTTCAACGGCAGTTTTTATAAATGTCATATATCGTTCCTTATCTGAAGGGAGAACATTTGGAACCACTACAGGAGTAGGAAGAACCTGATTATGTCCCATCTGATAATCCCATAAAGGTACCCCCAGAATATTGACAATTAAATTGAGGTTTCTCTGTGTGGCTTTCCCATAGAATTTATCCAGCTTATCCCAGTTATAAAACCCTCTTTCTGTTTCAACATTATCCCACTTTAAATCGGCAAAACCTTCAGGCTTCAGCCAGAAAACAGGTATATGTTCCGTCATAAGAATAGAATTACCACCGAAACAGGTATTTTCAAAGGGAAGACTATAACTCTTATCTTCAACAACAATATTCGGGTAGAGAGATGTAGGAGTAGCCAGAGGCTGATATGGCGTGGAAGTAGCCACAGGTTGATATGGCGTGGAAGTAGCCACAGGTTGATATGGTGTTGGAGTAGATACAGGAACAGATGTGCCGGAAGGTGTGTCTGTACCGGAAGGAGTTCCTGTTGTCTCTCTTTTTGTACCAGGTGTTAAATACTTTTCAGGATTTGACCCGCCTGCAAGTTTTATAGCATCAAGCAATTTTACCATAGCAGTCTGAACAAGAAGTTCTGCACCGGAAATAAACCCTGCAGAAATATTCATCTCTGCCTGTTTCATTATTGCCTCTGCTTCTTCTGTATTGGCACCCAGTTCTTTTGCCTCTGCAAGAAGTGTTTGATACATCTTAATCTTTGCTTCCAGATGGGGCTCTTCTTCGTCTCTGGCGAAAACCTTTATACCAATAATGGTAATTACAAATAATACAATAAGTGTAATAACATATATATTTCTTTTCTTCATAGAATTATTTATAGAAATGCCCTTGGATTATCCTGGCGTAAAGTAGCCAGTTCCTGGAAAATTTCTTTCTCCCTTTTAGATAAATTCTGAGGAAGAACTACTTTTACTTTTACGTATTGATGACCCGGTAGTCCTCCTTTTAACGGATGCATACCAAGACCGGAAAGTCGGAAATTTCTGCCGTTCTGCGTTTCCGGAGGTATTTTCATTAAAACAGAGCTGCCGTTTATAGTAGGAACCTGTATTTCTGCTCCTAATATTGCTTCTGTCACACTGATTGGAATTTCACAGTAAAGGTCATCACCTTTAACTTCAAAAAATTTATGTATTGCAAGCTTGATCTCAAGATAAAGATCTCCCGGACTGCCTCCACCTGTACCTGTTTCTCCCTGACCTGCCATACGAACCTTTGAACTATCTTTCACTCCCGGAGGTATTTTTACGGAGATTTTACGCTGTTTATATATACGGCCGCTGCCCTGGCAGTTTGAACAGGAATGCCTTCCAGAAAGTCCTTCACCTCTACAATGAGGGCATATATCCTGGATCTGAACCTGCAGACTTCTTTCTACTCCTTTATAGGCTTCTTCAAGTGTTATTTCAATCGGATAGGTAAGATCTCTGCCTCTTTTCGGCGGCACAGTATTCCTCTGCCATGCCGATGCCCCAGGCCCGGCACCTCTCTGACCTCCGAAAAATGTTTTAAAGAAATCGCTGAAACCGCCAAGATCACCGAGATCTTGAAAATCAAAATTAATATTTTCAAATCCCGGGAATCCTGTCCCGGAAAACCCTCCCGGCCCTGTATAAACTTTGTTCCAGTTATTTCCAAGGAGATCGTATTTTTTCCTTTTCTCAGGGTCGGAAAGCACTTCATAGGCTTCATTTATTTCTTTAAATCTTTCCTCTGCATGAGGATCATTGGGATTTACATCAGGATGATATTTCCTGGCAAGTTTACGGTAGGCATTTTTGATAGTCTTTATATCAGATTTTTTATCTACACTTAAAATTTTATAATAATCTTTAAATTTCATATTTTTTTGCCTTTTATTATAGGGGCGTTTAATTAAACGCCCCTATAAAGCTATTAAATATCAGAACTCTTAAATTCTGCATCTACTACATCATCACCGGGAGGAGGCGTCGATGCAGAAGGTCCTGAAGGTCCAGGAGGAGGTGCCTGATATGGGCCGGCACCACCGGGGCCGGGGGCACCTGGGCCGCCTGATACACCTGAGTACATAGCCTCTGCCATTTTATAGGAAGCCTGTTCAAGTTTCTCTATGGCTTTCTTCATATCTTCAAATTTACCTGTTTCATTTGCAGCTTTAAGTTCTTTCAGTGCATCTTCTATTTTATTCTTATGTTCCTGAGGAACTTTATCACCGTAATCTTTAAGATTTTTCTCTGTCTGATAGACGAGACTATCAGCTTTATTCTTAATTTCACTTTCTTCTCTCTTCTTCTTATCTTCCTCTGCATGAGATTCTGCTTCTTTAACCATTCTGTCAACATCATCTTTACCGAGATTGGTACTTGCAGTTATAGTTATATGCTGTTCTCTCTGAGTGGCCATATCTCTTGCAGTAACGTTTACTATACCGTTTGAATCTATATCAAAGGTAACTTCAACCTGAGGAATACCTCTCGGTGCGGGAGGTATTCCATCAAGACGGAACATTCCCAGGGTTTTATTGTCTCTTGCCATATGACGTTCACCCTGAAGGACATGGACATCTACAGCAGTCTGTCCGTCTGCAGCAGTCGTAAATATTTCACTTTTTCTGGTAGGTATTGTAGTATTTCTCTTTATAAGAGGAGTGCACACACCGCCCAGAGTTTCAATACCCAGGGTAAGAGGTGTCACATCTAAAAGCACTACATCTTTAACTTCTCCTGCAAGAACACCTGCCTGAATGGCTGCTCCTATTGCTACTACCTCATCAGGATTAACTCCTTTATTGGGTTCTTTTCCTGTAAGTCTTCTGACAAGTTCATCTATACATGGCATACGGGTAGACCCACCTACAAGTATTAACTCATCTATATCTTTTTCGGATATGCCTGCATCTCCCAGAGCCTGCCGGAAAGAAACTATGGTTCTTTCAGTCAGGTCTGCAGTAAGCTCTTCAAATTTTGCTCTTGTAAGCTTCATTTCCAGATGCTTTGGTCCTGATTGATCTGCTGTTATAAAAGGCAGACTTATAATAGTCTCAAACATAGAAGAAAGTTCACATTTGGCTTTTTCCGATGCTTCAGTAAGTCTCTGGAGAGCCTGTTTATCGTGCTTTAAATCTATACCCTGATCCTTTTTGAATTCTTTTGCAAGATATTCGACTACTCTCATGTCATAGTCATCACCGCCGAGATGTGTATCTCCGCTTGTAGACTTAACCTCAAAAAGTCCTTCTCCCACTTCCAGAATGGAAACATCAAAGGTTCCTCCGCCGAGATCCCATACAAGTATTGTTTCCGATTTCTTTTTATCAAGCCCGTATGCAAGTGATGCGGCAGTAGGCTCGTTTATTATTCTCAGAACTTCAAGACCGGCAATTTTTCCCGCATCTTTAGTGGCCTGACGCTGGGAGTCATCAAAATAAGCAGGTACTGTGATTACTGCTTTCGTAATCTTTTCACCAAGATATGAACTGGCATCATCTACCATTTTGCGTAAAATCATGGCAGATATTTCCTGTGGCGTATAGTCTTTACCATCTATAGTTACCTTCTCTTTTGTTCCCATCCTTCTTTTAATAGAAGAAACAGTTTTATCCGGATTGAGAACGGACTGCCTTTTGGCTAACTGTCCTACAAGTCTTTCTCCTGATTTTGAGAAGCCGACAACTGACGGAGTAATACGGCTTCCTTCGGCATTAGCAATAACTACAGGCTTACCTGCTTCCATGACAGCTATTACCGAATTTGTTGTACCTAAATCAATACCAACTACTCTGGACATTTGATTACTTGATCAGCTATAAAACCTGATCAAGTTCACCTCCTTATATATTTAATTTATAATAGACTATAGTATAAATTCTGTGTAAATTTATGTTGCAATATTATTCACTCATAAGGCTACACAGAACATTCAGTATTCTAAATATTTCAATAGTAAAAAACCTACTTTAAGGCTTTTAAATTATACTCTCTGAGCCTATTACTGTCAAGTAATTTGATCAAAATACTTGTTAGAGATCCATCTGTATGATATAATAACATTCGGCTATCAGCTATCAGCAGATAAACATAAAGTTATGTTTGCTTTATTTAAGCATAAATAATACATATATTCCCCGGTCACAGGTTACGCTTAACCTGTGACGGAAGAGAAAAATGTTTACTGACATGCTTATGCTCATGTCAGTAAAATAATTCATCCCATAAAAGGTGACTGCTGGCTGCTGACTGCTAAAAAAAATGAAAGGCAGTGTATATTATGAGTGAAGAGATGCATATAAGTGATAGCAATTTTGGCACTTCAGTGCTGGAATCATCCATTCCGGTGCTGGTAGATTTCTGGGCTCCCTGGTGCGGCCCATGTAAAATGCTCGGACCTATTATTGAAGAAATAGCAAAAGAATATGACGGTAAAATAAAAGTATTTAAAATGAATGTAGATGAAAACCCTGAAACATCCAGAAAATACGGTATAAGAAGTATACCTACGATAAAAATATTCAAAGGCGGGGAAATAGTAGAAAATATAGTAGGAAATGTCCCGAAAGAGCTAATTACAGAAAAAATAAGCCAGTTTCTTTAAAAATGTGACGCGTAACGCTCAAGCGTTACGCGTTACTGCTATTTACTGACCTTCTTTTTTACTACTTTCTTGATCTTATCTTTATTTATCTTTATAAATTTTTCCTCCATAGATTTCTGCATACTTTCTTCAATTGCTTTTACTTTATCTTCTATAGATGCAGACGATGTCTTTACTTTACTTATTTTTTTCTTAATTTTTTTCTTTTCATGAGGTATAGTTCCTGATATTGTTTTTGCTTTTTCTATAACAGGAAGCTTATCTTCTTTTTCCTCCAGCACTTCTTCAGGTATTTTCTTTATTACCTTTTTCACCAGTACTTTATCTTTCTCCTCTTTACCTTTCCCCTCTTTTACCCTTGCTTTCTTTTCTTCTTCCTGTTTTTCTCTTACTTTCTTTTCCATTTCTAATTTTGCCTGTGCCTTCTTTTCCTGTTCTGCCTGTGCCTTCTTTTCCTGTTCTGCCTGTGCCTTCTTTTCCTGTTCTGCCTGT
>CAYSLJ010000157.1:11233-15739 GCA_964431735.1 uncultured Synergistia bacterium
GCCTTCTTTTCCTTTTCTACCTCTATATCAACATCGGAAGTTTCTTCATCTTCATCATCATAGCCAAACATACCTATAGCAGAAACTTCATCTTCTTCAACATCATCAAAACCTATTCCTACGGCAAGTATTTCAGCTTCATCTTCATCCGGTTTCATTATTGTTTCGTATTGCTTTTCCTTCTTATCTTCTTTCTTTTCTTCCACTTGTTCTCTGTCTTCTTTTGAAAATTTTATTCTTGTTTTTACTTTTTCTATAGCATCTTTTATACTTTCTTTCTCAATCTTCGGTGGACTTTCATGTATTATCAAAGGTACAGATTTTTCTTCTAATACTTTTTCTTCTTCAATATCTATTTCTCCATCTTCATCATATTCTTCATCATATTCTTCATCATATTCTTCATCATATTCCTGGTTTTCATCATATTCTTCTTCATATTCCATTGTTCCTGTCAATTCATCTGCCTGTACCGATGTAACACCTACAATACTCATATATTGTTCATATGTTTCTTCCTCTTCTTCTACTGGGATGGTTTCTTCTTCTTCCTGACCCTTCTGTTGTAGTTTCGCCTTTGCTCTGGCTATAGCATCTTTTATTTCTTTTTCCTTATCCTGAGAAAACAAAATGGCTCCTGAAAATGCAGGTGCTCCAAGATCTATAGCTTCGTCACTGCTATCTTCATGGCGTCTTGAAAGTAATTTTTCCTTCAGCATTTTCTCTTTGTCTTCATAATCTGCAGTAAAAATTTTTACTGTATCTCTGGAAGCTTCTTTATTTTCTTCCTGACTTACTGAAACAGTTTTTTGCTCTTCATGAGGCTTTTCTTTCATAGCTGAAGGATGAAGGGCCGTTAACATCTGTAAAACCTCTTCCTGAGTTCTCTTGGGTACATTGGAATTTATATATTGCATAAAATAACTTCCAAATTTCACTACATCACTGTCATAAAGTAATCCTCCGGGAAATTCTACAGTAAAAGAAACTCCTGTTTCATTTCCCTTCTGATCTCTTTCTTTGGCTACAAGAAAAAGTTTTGCATCTTTTTGAGGGGTAATGCTGACTCTGTACTGATAAACAAGTTTTTCAGCTTTTAACATAGCATGAAATGGCTTTGCCAAAGGTATTACAATACCGTTTTTAGGATCCGAACCAACTGAAATAGTAGTGGCATTGACTCGTCTATATTTTTCAAGCATCTGATCTTCAATTTTTTCTCCTTCAGGGTTAAAGAGAAATATAAGACCGGTAAATTTAGGCTGTTTGCTTTTTATATAATTTCTTACGGGGCCTATTATAAGAAATAAGATTAACAGCATACCGGCTATAACAGCTATTTTTATATATTTCTTTTGTACAGTTTCATGCGGTATTTCTATCCGTCCCAGATCCTGTTTGTGAGTATTTTTTATATCAATTATCGCTTTTGCACATTCATTATTTATACTGTAACTGAGAGAAAGAGTGAAATATTTTATTATATCTTCTTTATTTTTCTGATCAAATTTTAAAGCATAGCTCTTTATAACAGTAATTTCGTAATCTTTAAATCCTGCATCTTTAAGAGCATTTGTAAAAACGTCTTCTTTAGTAAATTTCCTGTATGTCATGGTGCCGAGGCCAGGTAATTTTTTGGAGCTAATATTATTCATACATAATGATTTAAGTATTTTTATATCACTTTCTTTTAAATTCATTTCCTTGAGAGTAGATAAAAATTCATCTTTCGAAAATTTCTTATCTTTCAAAGTTTTTATACGTTTCAATTTATCAGCATCAAGTTTGCTTTTTAATTTTCCAAGAACTCTGTCATTTACTTCAAACCATATCTTATTTTTCAGACTGTTTATTGTGCTATCGTCAATCTGATATTTTGCATCTTTCATAAAATAACAGAGTCCGAGACCGAAATAAAGACCTGACCTGTAGTCACTGAATGGATTGGCATTAATTCCTATTTGCTCCTTATAAAATTCAACAGCCTCATCAAAAGCCTCAGGCCTTGCATCCTTTACAACCAGACTATCAACACAATACCAGTTAAATTCTACCGAATTCGGGTATTGTTTAACAGCTTCTTTAAAAGGATCCTGAGCACCTGTATAAGTTCCCTGATCGTAGAACACCTTCCCTGCATCAAATTTATTTCTTGCCTGTTCTTCAGGACCGGCTTTCGACGGATCGTCAGCGCAGTAGGAAGGCCTTAAAGAAGCCAATATTATTGTCAGTAAAATAAAGATTATAAATTTCTTCATAAATTTTAAAAAAACAACAAAATTAAATTAACTTATGTCTTTTAAAGTTAATTTAATTCCTTTCTTAAAAAATGCTTAAAAAAACGTAATTCAAGTCACAAAATACAATATTTTATTCGATATCCTTCCAGCAAATCCTTTGATATTTCTAAGATTTTTTTAAATTTTAAAGTTCTCTCGAAAAGGTTTATAAATTTTTATAAAGAATTAAAAAAAACAGGGGGGAAACTATATAGAGTTAGTAGAATTTAGTATCTATAATAAAATTACACTTTTGAAAGGATGTATTAAACTGAAAAAATATCTTTCTGTTATCATATCTATATTTTTTATTCTTTTTATACTAAAAAATCAATTAAACGGGGCAGAAAATTCCACCATAAAACTGGTAGTAAATACTTTTATTGAAAAAAATGAACAGCAGAAATTATCTTCTGAAGAGATAGGTAAATTAATAAGTAATGATCTGGTAGAAGCTATGTCTGTTCCGGAATTTAAACTTACGCCTGTAAAGAATTTCGTAACAAAAGAACAATTTACTGAACTTACAGAAACATATAAATTTCAGTATAAGAATCTTTCTGAAGATTTAACCGGTTATGATTATCTTCTTCTCATAAATATAGGACTGACAGGTGAACATCATAATCAAATATTTATAGAAGGATCTTTTTTCAATACATTTACAGAAAAGCCATATGGTACATTTTCTCGTTCCTATACAAGAGGAGCAATAGAACAGTTCGACATATTCCTCCTTAACTCCATTACAGAAATTGAAATGTATTTTTCTCCATTCCGTAAAATTATAGAAGAAAAAGAACTGCCCGTTACAGGTACCATAATAATGGAAAAAAATGAAATCAATATACCGTGTAATGAAAAAATCACAGGCCACGTATCGGAGCTTTTAAATAAATACGGAGAACATATAACAGATTATACAGGTAATAAGCTATCAGTAGCCGTAAGGCTTGCAGAAGGTTCATCAGGACAGATAAACCCGGAAACAAACAACTGGCATATAATCTCACCCGATGAAAAAGGTGACCTTAAATTTACCTATATTCCACCTGAAGTAATTCCACAGGACGGAGTAAAAGACATTATAGAGCTTGCAACCTTTATGTATGGTATGACAGGGAAAAATATTGCCACTAACACCATAACACTTCATAAAGAAAGTATACCTGTGCCATCATCAACGCCATCACCGACGCAGACTCCTGGCCCTGCAGATACTCCTGTCACGCCGGGACAGATAATTTCAGGTAAAAACCTTATGGTCAATATAAGTTTTACTCATTATAATTACATTTATCCTGCCGGTAAACCGAGAGATAAAGGACAGGACTATGCAGAAGTATTAATACTTACAGATAATAAACCTCTTACAGGAGCATCATTAAAGGTATTTTCCTTTGAACCCGACAAAACGCCTCCTACATCGGAAATATTAAAAGACACTCTGTCAGGGGGAGTAACAATGAAAGAAATAAATGACGGTTATTACGGTATCGGATATGTACCTGTTATGGGAGAATTTTCCCGCGTAAAATTTTATCCCGGAGGAATTATAATTTTAATAATCAGGTATAACGGGAATCTAATCGGTATGAAATCTTTCCATGTTCCTTCTTTCTCAATAAAAGGGCCGGAACAGGGAAAAACCTATCCTGCAGGGAATAAATTAAAAGCCTCTCTTTCTTCTACCGATAAAAATAAAAATACCATTTACAACTGGTATAATTATAAAATAGATAAAAACGGTAACAGAACCGGTATAGAGTTATCCGCTCAATCAACAACTGCTGTAACATATAAACCATCAACAACAGGGGGAAAAGAAACAGATAATATATTGAAAGTAAAAGCTTCTATCAATGGAACAACAGACATATTATCTCCTGACGGTTACTGGATTTATAATATATCGACAATTCAGGAAATATGGTACAGAGTAAAACCTTCCGGTGGGAAAATCTTTACAAAATGGAAATATATTAAAGATGAAATTAAAAACAGAGGCATCAGAAACAGGAAGATTTTGATAAAATAGTGGCCGGTTATCTCATTACCGCTCCAGATAAGTCGGTATCCATTTCTAAAACCTGTCCCTGGCCGGACTCTTCCGGGAAATATATGATCCTGTTGCGTGACAAACTGGTTTTTTAGAAGTTTAATATTTTGCATCCTATATAATTTATAACTCTCTTTTAATACGGCATATCTTTTCCTCCAGAGCCCG
>CAYSLJ010000158.1:0-15733 GCA_964431735.1 uncultured Synergistia bacterium
ATTATTACGATTATTATGATTTGAAGGAATAATTCATTCAATAGTAAGTGATGAGTAGAAATGCTCATCACTTACATATAAAATACCAGGAGTTGGTTCTCTTGGAACTTTATAAAATATATTTTATAATAGGTCTTATCTTTATAGTTCTTACTGTTATGACTGCCTGCTCTTCTGCTCTTCCTGTTCCCATTCCCGGCGTGTTAATGCTTATGGGTGTGATCTTCCTCTTCGGGGCATGGAAGAAAGGAAAAGGTAATTTTTTGAACTTCATTGAAGAAGACAGGCAGCTGACTGAAGGGCTTGAAAAACGGCATAAAATACAGATAACCATGGATACGACAGGCTGTAACAGAGATGAAGCTATTGCATTCCTTAATACATATAACTGGGATGAAGTTAAAATATTTCTTGAATTCAGGAAAGACCCGGAACGCTTTTATAATGCTAAAATTGGCGGTGCAAAAAGCGGGAAAGCCTGTCCTCGATGCGGAACACTCTGCCCGTCTCATGTGACTTTCTGCGTTAGCTGTGAAACCATATTAAAGAAAGTAAAAGATACTATCAGCCTGAGAGATGATATGGTTCTTGAAAAAATGTGTCCTTCCTGTAACGGTATATGCCATCAGAGTTATAACGTATGCCCTCATTGTAATTCATTATTTAATACTGAATTTTCCATGACGACAGATGAAGTGATATGCAGTAAATGCGGTGCTGTATGTAATGAATCTCTGTCTTACTGTCCTTCATGTGAAAATCCTCTGAGAGATATGAAAGAAACAGTGTGTATAGAAGCACTGACTGCTTCTATACCTGTAATTAAATGTCCTGCCTGTGGTACCATATGTGGAGCCAATCTGAAATACTGTACCGAATGCGGAAAGAACCTGTAACGCGTCACGCGTCACCCGTCACGCGTTACGAATCAACATTTACTGACTTTTCAACATGTCTATGGCTTTATTAATTCTCGCAAGACTCTTCTCTTTACCTGTCGCTTCAATTGTGCCGAAGAGAGGAGGAGAATTCTTTTCTCCTGTCAATGCCCACCTTAACATATTATAGAGCTGTTTCGGCACCAGTGATAATTCAGTAAGCAGGGCTTCCAGTTTTTCTTTTATGGCATTTTCATTGAAATTATCTATAGATGAAAAAATCTCATAGACTCTCTGGAAAGCTTTAATACTTTCTTCTGCTGTCATCTGTTTTCCTGTGATTTTATTTTTATCGGATATTTCGACATCAGTGAAAGCAAATTTAGCCATAGGAACTGCTTCTGTAAGAACCTTCAGTCTTGGCTGAAGTAGTTCCGTAAGTTTCAGCAGTTTTTCTCTTTCTTTATTTTCTTCTGTAATATATCCTGCTTCCTTCCATAGAGGTATCAGTAAATTTAAAAGTTTTTCCTTATCCATATCTCTTATATAAACACCATTCATCCAGTTCAATTTTGTATAGGAAAAACATGCCCGTGCCACATTTACCCTTTCCAGAGCAAATTTCTTTACAAGTTCTTCTACAGTGAATATTTCCTGAGTATCTCCTTCACTCGGAGCCCAGCCAAGAAGGGCAAGGAAATTTAACAGCGCTTCAGGTATATAACCTCCTGCTTTAAATTCACTTATTGATGTTGCGCCATGTCTTTTACTCAGTTTTTTACCGTCTTCTGCTATAACAAGCGGTACATGGCAGAAAACAGGAATATTATAATTAAAGGATTTATAAAGAAGAACATGAATGGGAGCAGTGGGTATCCAGTCATCACCTCTTATGATATGGGAAATTCCCATGGCTGCGTCATCTACGACAACTGCAAGATGGTAAGTAGGAAATCCGTCACTTTTAAGTAATATGAGATCCTGCTGGCTACTGTTTTCAAAGACTATATCACCTTTCAGAAGGTCTTTTACTATTGTCTGTCCGTCGAGAGGCACTTTAAGTCTTATTACATGAGGTTCTTCTTTTGATACTGCCCCTTCAGGGAGATTACGACAGTGTCTGTCATAGCCGTTTGTTTCTTTTCTTACCTGTTCCAGCCTTTCTGATGAACAATTACATCTGTAGGCATGGCCTGTTTCTACCAGTTTTTCTGCAGCCTCTCTGTAAAGATGAAGCCTTTCCGATTGAGTATAAGGGCCGACAGAGCCCCCCACATCAGGACCTTCATCCCATGTAAGATTAAGCCATCTGAGACTGTTCATTATAACATCTACTGTTTCAGGCTGATAACGGTTTCTGTCAGTATCTTCAATTCTGAGTATAAATTTCCCTTTATGTTTTTTTGCAAAAAGCCAGTTGAATACAACTGTCCGTATATTGCCTATGTGAGGTTCTCCTGTAGGGCTGGGAGCAAAACGAACACGAACGTCTTTTATGTCATTCATAATAATCCTCCAGATATAAATGTTTATAGTGTATTTCGTAATGCGTAATGCGTGACGCGTAACGCGTGACGGGAGGAACACCTTCCCGTACTTCGTTGTGACCGAACCGGTCATACCCGTTGTTATGAAACTAACTATACCGTATTTTATATGTTAAGGAAAGAAAAATCAAGGTTTTTTATTGAAATGAGATTTATTATGATAGGCCATATACGCGTCACGCGTCACGCGTTACGCGTCACGATTTTACATCTTTTTATATTCATCCTTTATGGATCTCATTATTTTTACTTCTATCTCTTCAAATTCAGGACTTGTTTTTATGTCCTGACTTCTTGGTCTTTTGAATGGAACTTCTATTATTTCTTTAACATGTGTCGGTCTGGCAGAAAATACTATGACTCTATCGGCAAGATATATGGATTCTTCTATGTCGTGAGTTACAAACATTACAGTGCATTTACCTTTATGACATACCTCCAGGAGCAGTTCCTGCATTTGAACTCTTGTCTGTGCATCAAGAGCACCGAATGGTTCATCCATAAGGAGTATACTGGGACCGCTTGCAATGGTTCTTGCTATGGCAACCCTCTGCTGCATACCTCCTGATAGAGAGCCGGGGAAGACATTTATGAATTTTTCAAGGCCTACGTCTGTAAGATGTTCCATTACTTTTACTTTTATTTCATCTTCTCTTTTTCTGAATGAAGGCCACAGGGTATAAAATAAGGAATATACCGGTTTATGTCTGGATATGAGAAAAGGCATTAATCTGTCTGCAATATGAAGTGGTAATGCTACATTTTCTCCGACTGTAAGCCAGGGGAAAGATGTGTATTTTTGAAATACCATTCCTCTGTCCTGTCCCGGCCCTGTGACAGGTTTACCATCCAGTGTTATTGTCCCTGACACAGGTCTGTCAAGGCCTGCTACTATACGTAAAAAGGTGCTTTTTCCGCATCCTGACGGCCCTACCAGCGTGAGAAACTCTCCGTCATACATATCCAGACTCAGATTTTCCATCGCTCTTACTTCTTCTCCCGAATAGGTAATAAATCTCTGACACAGGCTGTTTACCTGCAATTTTATCTTTTTATCTTCTTTATAACCGCAGAATGTACAGGGATATGTATCTATTTTCTCTCCGCATTTCTGACAGATTTTATGTGAATTTTCAGTTGTATTATTCATTATTTCTCCTTTTTATAGCGTGATGCGTAATGCGTAATGCGTGATAGATCACTGGTCACTGGTCACTGATACTATCTTTCCGTCCTTTTCCAGGGAAATAGCCATCTGTATAAAAGCTCAAAAAGACTGTTAGTTATTATACCTATAATGCCTATAATTATTATACTCACAAAGACTCTGCCTGTCTGAGAATATCTCTGAGCTATTGAAATAGTGTATCCGATACCTTTTCCTGCACCTACCAGTTCGGCAGCTATTAAATAAGTCCATGCTGCCCCTATCATAGCTTTGGAACTGTCAACTACCCCCGGCATAATTGCAGGATAAATAACCAGTGTCAGAACTTCGAGTTTATTTGCACCGAGTGTATAGGATGTTTCAAGGAGTTCTTTCTGAACATTTGATACATGATCCATTATAAGAACGAGAAGGTAAAAGAATACTCCTATAAATATCAAAATACTCGGAACGCTTTCTATTGTCGGTGCCCATATGATTGCAAGGGGAATAAATGCTGTAGGAGGCATATATCTTACAAATGCAAACAACGGTTCGAAGAGTGCCTCTATCTGTTTGAAGCTTCCCATTAATATGCCGAGCGGTACTGCCAGTGCTACTGCAACACCGAAACCCCACATGATCCTTACAATACTGATCCATAGATTTATATAAAAATCTTTTTCCGGTTTTTCCGTATATCTTTTTGTAAGCATTTCAAATCCTTCTGATATTACTTCAGACGGAGCAGGCAGAAAGTTTCGATTAATCAGACCTGGCTCCATTTGTCCGTTCATCCCTTCATGGCTGCCTGCGTAGGACACAAAACACCATATTACTATAATGAATATAAACGTCATCAGAGAAAGAGAGTAATAATTGAGAGGTTTAATATTTTTATGAAATTCCATACCGGGAATTACAGAAGCTATGCCAAACAGTATAATACAGGTCAATATATAGATAATCAGATAGCCTGTTAAAGAAATAAGAGATGATAGTATACCGAGATTATTTCTCAGAACAGAACCGAGCCATATTATGATGAAACCGGATAGGTAAATAAGCAGGCAACTGAAGGAATATATTACAAAATCTTTAATTCCATAGCCTCTTAGCAAAAGATATGCAGCTGTTATTGCCAGGATAACTCCTGTAATGGCCAGTAGCAGGTAAATTAATATTGTCATATATATATTCCTTTCTGTGTATCTGTTTTTTTACATATCACAGATAACGTTCTTTATTTCTTATTTTTCTCAATTTCTTTTATCCAGTGTTTTACATTAGATGATTCCGGAGAAGTGGGCGCAATATCCAGATATTTCCTGAAATCGGCCAGAGCTTCATCGTCTTTCCCTTTATTGTACCAGGCTATACCTCTTATATAGTATGCCTCCGGTTGAGACAAATCCTGATTAATTGCTCTGGTCGAATATTCAATGACTTTATCATAATGTTCTTTTTTTAAATATATTCCTGCCAGTGCCGTATTTGCTTTTACATGATTAAAATCTATTGCTATAACCTGTTTAAATTGGATTTCTCCATTATCATAATCACCTGTTTCGTAATAAACCATAGCTTTCCCGAAATAGGCTTCAGTTTCACCGGGGTTTTTACTTAATACTTCGTCAAATGAAGATAAAGCTTCTTTGTATTTTTTTTCATATAAAAAATTTTTTCCTTCATCCAGTAAAGCTGATATTATAGAGTTTTTTTCATTGTTTTTTAAATTTAATTTTCCAACCCAGTCAGCTGCAACTGAAGCACTGCGGGTACCACTGAATTTTTCCATACAATAGTTAAAACTGGATATAGCTTTCTCTTTATTACCTTTTTTGTAACAGGCTTCTCCGAGATAGAGATAAGCATCGGATATGTTTTTATTTAATGCAATTACTTTTTCCAGGACTGATATGGCAGGAGGGATATTGTTACTGGCTATAAAGGCTTTTGCCATTCCTATTTTATAATAGAGATTTGTTTCATCAAGCTTTACAGCTTTCGACATTGCTTCCATAGCTTCATTTTTTCGATTTTTATTCAGATAAATAACACCTAAATTATAATAGACTCTGCCTTCCTTTGGATTTGATTTCACTATTTCCTGAAATATATTCAGAGCCTCTTCGTAATTTTCTGAAGATATAAATTTTTCTCCTTCTGTGATACTTTTCTCTATTTTATATTTATTAAAAGCATCTGAAGAAAATTTAAATACCATCAGTCCCAGAACCAGTATTATACATGTAAAGATAATAGATTTTATTGTATTTGTTTCTTCAATTTTATTTTTTTTCTCTTCTTCTTCCTGTTTCCAGCTTTTCAGAAATTCATGATCTATCATTTCTATACTGGCTCTTGCATCATCTCGAAAATTATCATCGTTTTTTACTATATTAAAGAGTGGATCCAGGGCTTTTCTATCTCCAATATGGCCCAGGGCAATTATGGAGCGCCATTTTATATCTGAAGAAGGATCATTGAGCATTTCTATTATTAAATCGACTGATTCTACTACCCTGAATTCTCCGAGAACTCTGATAATATGTGATTTTACTTCACTGTGTTTTTCAAGATTTAATCTGTCACATAAAGCTCCTGTAATACTTTTATCCTTAAATTTTTCCAGAGCCACCAGTGCATCTTTTCTGATCTTCCAGTCTTCATCGTTTTTAAATGTATTTATAAGAGGTTGAATAACCTGATCAGTATTCATCTCTCCGAGAGATTTAATGGCAAGTTTTTTTAATTCCTGATTTTGTACACTGAGCTGCATAATGAGTATTTCTAACTGCTTCATGTGTTTTGCATTACCGATAACTATATCTATCCTGCCTGTGAGAGCATCCTGAAATTCTTTTATACTGGAAAATCTGTCTTCCGGTTTCGTACTCAGTGCTTTCATCACTATATTATTTGTTCTTTCAGAGATTTTATTGTTTATGTCTTTAAGAGGTTTAAAATCAAATGGTACAGGTTTTTGGCCTGTAAGCAAATGATGCATTGTTGCTCCGAGAGCGTATATGTCACTTCTTATTTCAGCTTTCCCCTGATATTGTTCTAAAGGTGCATAACCTAGTGTTCCTATTATTGTATTGCTCGTATAATAGTCGGGATCTATGGAACGGGCAATGCCGAAATCTACAAGTTTTATTGTTTTATCACCGGTGAGTGCCATAATATTGGAAGGTTTAAGATCTCTGTATATAATGGGAGGTGATTGATTGTGGAGATAATCCATAACCTCGCAGATTTGAATAATCCATGGTATGACTCTGTCTTCAGGCAGTGCAGGGTTACCGTCTCTGCACAGTATGGTGTTAAGATCCTGACCTTCTATAAAGTCCATAACAAGATAATATTTATTTTCTACTGTAAAATAATCTATGACTCTTGGTAAATATTTATGATGTAAATTCGCGAGAATACTGGCTTCTCTTTCAAATCTCTTTATATCTTCCTGTCTTTCTCCGGGGGACATAGAGAGTTTTATCAATTCTTTTATGGCTATTATCTTATGGAGACGCAGATCATGACCTTTATAGACTGCTCCCATGCCGCCTGACTTGATCAGTTCTTCAATACGATATCTTTCAATAAGTATATGATTGGATGTTAATGGTTCTACAGGGTCGAAGTCGGAAGGATCAGTCATAAGGCTTGAACCGCAGCCGTTACAAAATTTTGCTTCTTCTTTATTCTCTTCTCCGCATTTAGCACAGATAGATGGCATAAGTTCATTTATTTCCTTCCAGCTCTATTAACCATCCCTTTATCTGTTTTGCGATTTTATCTTCACTGTCAGGGCAAATTTCCAGATATTTTTTAAAATCGGCAATTGCTTCTGCACGCTTCCCGGTCTCAGCGAAGGCAATCCCCCTGAAATAATATCCTCCGTATCTATTGGGATCACCGGTCAATCCTCTTGTTGCAAGTTCAATTGTTTTTTCCGGATTATTTTCTTTTAGATACATACCTGCCATAGCTATACAGGCTCCGGGATGATTGTAATTGGTCTGAAGAATTGAATTAAATTCTTCTTTTGCTTTAGTCAGATCATTTTTGTTATAATATGCCATACCCTTTCCAAAATGTGCTTCAAGTTCACCGGGATTTTCCAGTAAAACTTCATCGTATTTCTGAATGGCTTTATCATAATTTTCTTCATTGTATAAATAATTATTGGCTTCTTCCAGTTTGTTGGAGCCAGGTGTTGTGGGAGTTATAGGTGTCTCAGGTGTATTTATCATGGATATATATTTGTTTGCTTCAATAGCAAAAGAAGTTTTGGGGAAATTATTGATACAAAAGGTAAAATACTCTTTCGCTTTTTCCTTTTTACCGGCATTAAAACAGGCTTCTCCCAGATATAGATAGGCTTCCACCGAATCTTTTTTTACATTGATTACTTTTTCCAGCTCACTTATGGCCCTGTCATACATTTCCCTGTTTATAAGAGCTTTTCCCAGTCCGATTCTGTAATCAAGGTTCTTCCCGTCATATTTTACTGCTTCTTCCATAGCTTTAAGGGCTTCATCATATTTATCCATTTTATTACAGGCCATACCGAGCCAGTAATGACCTCTCGGATCCCTGGCGTTCAGTTTTATTATTTCTTTAAATCTGTCATAAGCATTTTTACTATCCTCTTTATCGAGATATTCTTTACCTTTAATTAGATTTGCCTTTATTTTATTTTCTCTTATATAAGGAGGGATAAATTTCATTGATACAATTACTATAACTATCACTATAAATATTGATACGCCAGTTAGCAGGTTTTTATTTCGCAACGTAATTATTTTCTGCCTCTCTTCGGCTTCTTCCCACGGGTTAAGAAACTTGCTGTCTATTTTATTTATAGCTGCACGAACATCATCACGAAATATGAAATTTTTATTTTTGTAAAGATCAAATAAAGGATTGAGCGCTTTTTTGTCTCCTATATTTCCCAGACCGGCAATTGCTCCCAGTTGAACATCGGCAAACTGATCCTTCAGAGCTCCGATGAGTATATCAATACTTTCTCTCGCTTTAAATTCACCCAGTACCTCTGTCATAGATGCCTTTACCTCGGGATTTTCTTCAACTTTAAAGGCATCACAGATAGCTTTTATTACAATATCTTTATCTTCTCGGAATTTTTTCAAAGCTATTACTATTTCTTTTCTCACAGTACTCTCTGTTTCTTCTTTTAATTTATTTATGAGAGATCCCAGTATATTATCGTCATCTATCTCGGCAAGAGATTTTATTGCAGATTTTCTGAGTTCTGCATCAGACTGACTGAGCTGGGCTATAAATGTATCTATGGCATCTTTTTGAGCACTACCACCTTTAAGTTTTGCACCGCACATAAGAAGTTCATTATATATCTCTCTTATATTTTGCTGTCTGTCTTCAGCTGATAGTTCGAGAGCTTTCATTATAATATTATTCAGGACTTTTGAAATATCTGGATTAAGTTCTTTTACCGGTTTTATATGAGGAGGCACAGGCACCACGCCTGTAAGCAAATAATACATAGTCGCTCCGAGTGAGTACACATCACATCTCACATCTACCTGACCTTCTTCCATTTCAGGAGCATTATAACCTCTTGTTTCCAGTTTTATCGTATTATCTGTTTTCAGATTATGAGCAAGTCCGAAATCTACCAGTTTTATAGAACCATCCAGTTCATTTATCATAATATTTGAAGGCTTAATATCTCTGAATATGAATTTATCGTAATGATTATGTAAATAATCCAGCAGATCACATACTTCCAGCATCCATGTTATTACTCTGTCAGGAGGGAAAGAAAAAGTTCCTTCTTTTATAAAGGCATTATTCAAATCATAGCCATAGATATATTCCATGATAAGATATGATCGTTCATCTGTACCGAAATATTCCAGTATTTTCGGTAATTTTTTATGGCGAATTTCATATATGATTTTTGATTCTTTTTCAAATTGTCTCTTTGCATCTCTTTTTTCTCTCACCGTTTTATGGAAATTAAACACTTCTTTTACACAGCACATTTTATTAAGTGATTTATCATGAGCTTTATATACAGCTCCTCTGGAATCTGATTTGATACATTCATCTATAATATATCTCTGTTGAAGTATGTCACCGTTTCTTAACGTTTCCATATTATCCATAATAACATCATCCTATAATTTTTTTTAATAACTTCTACAAAAATCTTTTTAAATCCTTTTTTTATTTAATTTTAAAAGGTTTTTATTTACCTGAGAAGAAGATTTATAATAGTGAAAAGTGAAAAGTGAATAGGGGCGAACACAGTTCGCCCGGTACCCGGAGAAACACGCATCACGCATCACGCATCACGCATCACGCATCACGCGTTACGCGTCACGCGTCACGCGTTACGCGTCATGATTATAAGGGCGGTGTTATTTATGCCAGATAAAAATTTGATATGTTACGATGCATGTAAACGTGTTAATATGGAACAGGATAATTTTACCGGAGAGATGCCTTATATAGTTGAGGAACTTATTAAGACATTAAAAGAGCCTGATTCACCCGACCATGTCGGTTATGCCATGATTCCTTCCACCCAATCTATAATTGACATTATTAAAATACTTGATACTATAATTTATCCCGGATATTTCGGCCATCAGGAACTTTACTGGAATAATCTGTCTTATTATCTCGGCAATCAGATAAGCAAACTTTATAGTCTCCTCTCCATACAGATAGCCAGATCTCTTATGCATGAATGTGCTGCAATAAAAGAACATTCATGCAAAGAATGTGATCTGGTGGCAAGACAGGAAACAGCTAAATTTATAAAGAAATTGCCGGAACTCAGAAGAATACTTGCTTTTGATGTAGAAGCAACATATACGGGAGATCCTGCAGCTAAAAGTAAAGAAGAAATCATATTCTGTTATCCCGGGTTAAAAGCCATAACAATTTATAGAATTGCCCATGAATTATTGCTTCAAAAAATACCTATGATACCCAGGATAATGACGGAATATGCCCATAGTATTACAGGAGCCGATATACATCCGGGAGCAAAGATTGGAAATTATTTCTTTATAGATCATGCTACAGGTGTTGTTATAGGTGAAACTACTGATATAGGGAATAATGTACGTATATATCAGAGTGTGACGCTGGGAGCTTTGAGTTTTCCGAAAGATGGAGACGGTAATATTATCAGAAATATAAAAAGGCATCCTACGATAGAAGATGATGTTATTATATATTCCAATGCTACTATACTGGGAGGAAAAACTGTTATAGGTAAAGGTTCTGTTATAGGGGGTAATGTGTGGATTACGTCATCTGTTCCTTCTTATACAAAGGTTATTCTGGAAACTCCGAAGCAGAAAATTATACCTATGGAAGGAAAGAATTAAACAGTAAGGATGAAAAATGAAGAACAGGTAATTTATTGCTCACTTTTCACTTTTCACTTTTCACTCTTAATAATCATCCAGGCCTGTTGCAATGACTGTAATGCTTATTTCATCTTCCATAGATTCATCGAGTGCTGTTCCGAAAATAACAGCAGATGCCTGTGGATCAACGGAATTGGATATTATTTCCGAAGCTATACGTATTTCTTCCAGAGTCAGAGCCTCTCCGCCTGTTATATTGAATAAAACCCTTTTGGCATTACTTATCTGGGCATCTAAAAAAGGGCTGGATATTGCCATTAATGCAGCATTCTGTGCCTTGTTATCGCCTGTTGCTTCACCGATACCTATAAGTGCAGAACCGGCATTACTCATAATTGTTTTTATGTCTGCAAAGTCTACATTTATCTCGCCGGGGAAAATGATTAAATCTGTAATTCCCTGTATAGCCTGACGCAGAACATCATCTGCTTTTGCCATAGCTTCTTTAAAGGTAACCTTTGCTTTGGAAATTTCGACAAGTTTCTGGTTCGGAACTGTTATCAGCGTATCCACATAGCTTCTCAGATTGTCTGTTCCCATGTCTGCTATTTTCATCTTACGGGAAAGTTCGAATTTGAATGGTTTTGTAACAACACCGACTGTCAATATATCCATGGATTTAGCTATATCAGCCACTACAGGAGATGCACCTGTACCTGTTCCGCCTCCCATACCGGCAATGATAAATACCATATCTGCCCCTTCTACAAGATGTTCAATGTCTTTTTTATTTTCTTCTGCTGCTTTTTCTCCCAGGTCAGGATTAGAACCTGTTCCCAGTCCGTTTGTAAGTTTTACACCCATCTGCAACTTTATATCGGCTTTACAGATGTTCAGACTCTGTATATCAGTATTTAAAGCTATAAAGTTAACACCCTGTACCCCCATGTCTATCATTCTGGTAATAGTATTGCACCCACCTCCGCCGACACCTATTACTCTTATGTCTGCTCCCTGGTTAAAATCATTGAAATCCAGCATATTCAAATTCCCTTCTGAAACTATGTAATTTTATAGTAGTCTTTTAAGCTATTTTACCTTGACCCCAACTATTCACTATGATAATATAAAAAATGATCTATGTCAAAGAAAAAAATGACCTTGTAACATTTTTATAGTTAATTTTATAAATATGAAACATTAGACAATCCAGATTATAAAACAGACCGGAAAGTAAAGAAGGAGGGGACAATATATGAGTCTTTTATTGAAGATAATAAAATTTTTTGTGGACAATCCAGTTCCTCAGGAACAGGCCTATACTGGCCCTGTCAATTTCCCTAAATGTCCTACATGTGATATTAACCTGATAGAAAGGAGTCTTTTAAACTGTTCTTTCTTTGTCTGTGATGAATGCAGCGGAATCTGGGTAAACAGTGATACATTCCCGCTGTTACTCAAAAAAGAAGAAGAAGATATGGAAGGATTATTTGCCTATACAGAGCAAAATCTAACTATTAAAAATAAATTTATGTCCCCCAGAGATTTGAGACCATGTCCTGTGTGCTCAAATATGATGATGAATATTCAGTTTGATGCTTCGTCAGGAATATGGATAGATCACTGCTGTTTTAATCATGGAATCTGGCTTGATGCGGGAGAGATAAATCTTATACTTCAGTACAGAAAAATGCTTAATGAATACGGAGGAAAAATACCGGGTCAGGTTATTGGTATGTCAGAAGAATTCAAGAAAGAAATGGAAGGAAACGTAGGAGGATTCAATGTATCGGCTAACCCTCATCAGCCCCATCATCATTATTAGATTGATAATTTAAAATAGAAATTGAGGCTTTTTATGATTTATAAAGGAACAGTTGTTGAATTTAAAAAGGATAATAAGAGTTCTGTTGCATTATGTCTTGAATGTAAGGCAGATAAAGTCAGATTATTATGTGAAAATAAAGAGATTTCTTTGTCGAAAGATAAGGTATTCTTTCCTTCTGAATATACCCTTGATACAAAATTATCAAGAGAAGAAATTGTAAGATTATTAAAAGAAATAAATGAAGAAAGGGATAACTTGAAATATGCCATACCTCTTAAGGATATCTGGGAATTACTCAGTGAAGAGGGAGGCTCTTACAGTGTTGAAGAACTGGCTGAATTGAATTTCGGGAAAAATTTTACTTCAAATCAAATAGCCGGTGTATTCAGGGCCTTACAGGAAGATATTATCTTTTTTAAAGCAAAAAAGTCTTCTTTTTATCCTAATTCTTCCGAACATGTTGAACAGATCATTCAAATGATCCAGGCAGAGAAAGAAAAAGAAGAAAGAACCAGAAAAATAGTAGAGTGGCTTAAAAAAGTATGGAAAGGAGTCAGCCCTGTTGAGACCGATAGTGAGATAGAGGCCTATATATCAAAATTAAAACATGTGGCTCTCCATAAACTGGAAAGCAGGCATCATAAATCAGTATCGGAACTTCTGCAAAAAGCAGATATATCAGGACAGAATATACATTTCAGATTGCTTGTAAAAGCCGGTATATGGGATGAAGATGAATGTCTTGAAATGCATCAGCATCAGATACCGATAACTTTTCACCGGGATATAGTGGCTGAAGCCATGAATATCGTTAAATCTACAGAATTTGATGTTAATTCCAGGGTGAATTTATGTGACCTTTATTCCTTTACTGTAGACAGTAACACCACTGAAGATATGGATGATGCCCTGAGCATAGAGAAAACCTCCGACGGTTATAGAATTGGTATACATATAACAGATGTTTCCCATTATATAGCACCGGATACAGCTCTTGACAGGGAAGCAAAAGAAAGATGTACCTCTGTTTATCTTCCTGAAAACAAAATCAATATGTTCCCTCAAGAACTTGCCAACAGTCTTTTTAGCCTCCGAAAAGATGAACTGCGACCTGCTGTTTCTGTTATTATAGATACTGACAGCAGGTATAATATGAAGAATTATGATATAAAGGAAACGTTCATAAAGGTAAAGGATCGTTTTACTTATGATGAAGTAGATGAATTAATCGGTCATGAAGCAGATTTTAAAATACTTTATAATATAAGTGAAAAGATGAGGGAAAAAAGGAAGTCAGGAGGAGCAAAGCTTTTTTATACGCCTGAACTGGAAATTACGGTAGATGAAAATAAAGAGATAACTATGGAAATATATGACAGAGAAACTCCTTCTCATAAGCTGGTTGCCGAGTTGATGATAGCTGCCAATGATATAACTGCCAGTTTCTGCAAAGCAAACTCTATTCCCATTATTTACCGCAGTCAGCCCCCTTTAGATGATAGCTGTGTACTTTCAGATACATATGATCCTGTTAATTTTTATCAGCAGAGAAAATATTTCAAAAAATCCGAAGCAGGCATTGTACCGCTCTACCATTACGGACTCGGCGTAGACTGTTATACACAGATGACATCTCCTATAAGAAGATATAATGATCTTATTATACACAGGCAAATAAAAAGTTTTCTTAACAAAAAACCTTATTTTTATACAAACAGGGAACTGGAAGAAATTATAATGTGTTCTGAACAGATACTTGATACTGTAAATATGATTACAAGAAATAGAAAGAGATACTGGTTACTCAAGTATTTGAAGAACATGATTGGTTCGTCCGTTAATGCTATTGTATTACAGAATCTCTCTGACAGGATAATATTTATTCTTAAAGGCTATTTCCTGGAACTGAACTGTACGAATTCTACAAGTTACGAAAAAAAATATTCTCCCGGAGATTTAATAACGGTGAGAATTGAAACAGTCATTCCGAGGGAAGATATTATAAAAGTGTCTGTAGTAGATGAGGTTGAGTCGTGAAAAAGTGAGTAGTGAGTGGTGAAAAGTGAAAAGTAGGGGCGACCCCCTGTGGTCGCCCTGTATTGGTGAAACGACACATCAAGCATTACGAACCACCTGTCACGCGTCACTATGCCAGTAAGATTATTCCGGCGAAATTTATAGTTGACTGAATTACTATAGTATTATATAATAATATGCTATATAAATTAAAATAATACCTGATGAAAGGTGTACCTGTGCAGGGTAATGAGTTAATTCACTCACTACTCACCACTTACCACTCATTAATCAGCTCCGGGAGTGAAAAATTTGTTTCAATTATCCAAAAAAACCTGTTATGGTCTTCGTGCTTTATTTGAGCTTGCCCTTGCCCATGGTAAAGGGCCTGTTACTACATCATCAATTGCAGAAAAACAGAATATTCCCATACCGTTTCTTGAGCAGATTTTTTATGAACTTAACAAGGGAGGTATTATATCCAGTAAAAGAGGGCCAGGCGGGGGACACAGACTTGCCAGAAGACCTGAAGATATAAAATTCAGTGATATAATTCAGATACTTGAAGGACCGGAATTTCTTTTTGATTGTCTTGGGCCGGACGTTGACCTCCATGCATGTAAGGAATACAATCTGTGTCCCTCCCGTTTGTTTGTGAAGCAACTTGCCAGAAAAATAAAAGATATTTTTGATAATTTTACTATGATAGATTTAATCCATATATGGGTAGAAGAAGTAAGAAAGAAGTAGTGAATAGTGAAGGGTGAAGGATTACCTTATACGTAGGACTCACCACTCACTACTCATCACTTAGTACGGCTCCAAATAAGTTAGTACCCATATTAAAACCTGTCCCTGGCCGGACTCTTCCGGAAAATATATGATCCTGTTGCGTGACAAACTGGTTTTTTAGACGTTTAATATTTTGCATCTATATAATTTAT
>CAYSLJ010000159.1:0-15616 GCA_964431735.1 uncultured Synergistia bacterium
ACCGGAAGGTATTTGATGACTTTTCGGATAGGCTCTAAGTACCGGAACAGGTAAATTCGTAACCATTTATAAATTATTTAGTGAGTAGTGAGTGGTGAGTAGTGAGTGGGTTTTATACTCATTATTCACTACTCACTATTCACTACTCACTATTTATAGTTTTTTGAATACTTATTTACCTGGTGTGGTACTAAGGATCGGTCTGGAAATAACTACATCATAGTTATTTCTCGACAATCCCTAATTGTTCTAAACATTTGTCGGAGTTATTTTTCTTGCAATCCAAAGTAGCCAGATGTAAGCTCTAATTATGCCGGCTTATTTCATCCTCTAAAAATTTTCTTTTTCTTCCTCTGTGTTTTACTATATTATTTTTCCTCCTGAACTCTTTTATATCCTTACCTGTCAGCCATCCCGGAGGCAGATAATCATATTTTTCATTTAACCTGCGGGCAATATCATTATCAGATCTGTTCTTATTCAGGTGTCTTTTTATTTCTTCACAGTTATCATTTAAAAAATCTTTTTTTCTGGTAAGAAATAATCTGAGAGGTATTACGGAGCCATCGGGAATCTGTAAGAATTCTGACAAAAAAATCTTCAAAAGCTCACATTCAGGTATACCGGTAATCTGAGAAATAACTGTGTAATCCAGTTTTATTTCATATATTTTTTTCATTACGTCAGGGAATTTTCTGGTCGGAAATAGTTTTTCACTCAAAAAAGAACCCAGGGTTTTCAAATCGTCACAGTATCTTCTATAAGTTTCCAGTTCATTTTTTGCTTCCTCTTTAATATTCCACGGTAATTTATGATTAAGAACAATATGTTCCGGAATATAAGGAGGAATATTAACTAAAAAATTACCACACAGTTCCTTAATTATTATGGCAGGATATACAGGAGGTTTATGTCTGCAGCGAAAGGTTTCTCTCATTTTTTTCTTTTCTATTTTCTCAGAAACATTCTTTACAATCTCAAAAGCTTCTTTACAGTATGTTTCACTGTAGCCTGTCTCCCTGGAAAGACAGGAAAAATAATATTCCTTTAATATTCTGGCTATAAATTCCTCTTCTCCCTGAATAACCTTTTTCAGTATACATCCAATGGCTTTACAGTTATTCTTTATTTCATCATTAAATAATATTATAAGCTCTCTGTCCCGTATCAATTCTTTATTTAATTCCTTATAGTTTTTTTTGCTGTCAATAATAAGACTGAATACGGAATTGACTTTACTCAATTTTCTCTCTCCTGACAGAGACGTAATCTTCAAAGATTTTACTGATTCTATTAGTAAATCAAAAATCTTTTTAATATCCTCTTCTTCTTCACGAGAAACAAAAAATCTACGTGACAGGTCAGAAGCTATGGAAGAGAATTTTTTATCAAGACCTTCTCTCTGTATTTTATCAAGAAAATCTTTAAAAACAATGTCATCCTGAAAATCAACTACCCTTATAATTCTATCCAGTTTTTTCAGTTTCTTTACAAATTCATCTATAATTTTATCTGTATCTGTTTCTAAAAGTGTTCTTATTTTTCTTACAATCTTAAAAGAAGGAAATAAAAAAAAGATGTTTTCAACATCGGAAATATATTTATGCACAATATCTCCAGTAGTAACAGGAAAATCTGCTTCAGGTACATTACAGTCTCTTTTCTTTCTGTCTTTTAAAAGAGTAAAAATATTATATATTTCAGCCACCATTTCAGGTGAAAATAAAACAAAAATGTATGGAATATCTCTGTAGAACATCAGATTGTCTATAATTTTATAACAGAGCTGTTTCACAGGCTCAGGTACATTACAAAATTCTTCTCTCATAACTTCTTTCATATCCTGATATGTTTCACAGGAAGGCAAATGGTAACAGGAGGTTTCATTACACGAGTCGATAAGGCCTGAAGTTGAATATTCCTGAAATAGATCTTTATAAATGTCTCTTTCAAGAGCTGCTCTTATTTTCTCAACCATATAAGTAAAGTCATATCTGTTTAATATTCCGTTCATATTAATTCCTTCGCTAAAATATTGTAAAAATATTCTGCCGGTGTCAGATGTTTTATAGAAGTATTGCCTTTATGGAAAGAAGTTTCTTCATTAACAGATGGTGAAACGTCTTTTATAAAAATGTCGTTAAGAAGTGTTATAAGAGATTTATAACGTGTTTTTCCGTCATATAGATAATTATTAAACAGGTTATAAATTGAAGCAGCCATGTCTTTTTCTAAAAATGCCCTCACTTTCCTGTTCTTTCTCTCCTGCTTGTTATCTTCATATCGTTCAATCTCATATTTTACAGCTAATATCTTCTCATAAAATCTGTTCAGGCAATGAGGGATTATTCTGTTATCAATCTCTAACAGAGGTCTGTAATAAAACGGTATAACAGGGATGACATTCATAGTATTACCAAATACAGGATGAATCACCTGACATGGAAGTTTAATAAAAGCCATTTTTGTTTGAAGAGCTGTTATTCTATCTATATTATTCATAGAGTAAGATCTATTCATGTTTTTCCTCCATTCTCCGAATATATCAGATGAATAAAGGCCATGAGCTATATCTGCAAGTTCATCACTGTACCATGACGTTCCGTATTTAACTTCCCCTGAAGACCAGAGAAGAATATCTTCATCTGTAGCAATCTGAAAAACCAGTTTCTTAATATCAGACGGGTATGACTGATTAAAAATTATATTATCTGTTATATTACGTTGATGTTCATCATATAATATAACCTTTACACCAAGGCCTCTTATATAATAAATAAACAATTTAATATCAGAGGGATTACAGATTTTTAATTCATCCAGCAAAAGTCCTTCACTTATATCCATATCACCCGATTTAAGAGGAGACAACTCTTTATTCATGTCAATAAATAGCCGGCGAAATTCCGGCATTTTTTCCTCTTCCGGCGGTCTTATAAAATACTGATATCCTGCCGGATCAAGTTTATGTATATCTAACGTATGTTTATATCCTGATAAATTCAACAGTTCTTCAAGTTTTTTATAGATATCACTGTTACTATTTAAAATCTCGTTAACTTCATTACTGGATGATGAAGAAAAACTAACTTTACCGGAAGGTTCTATTTTAAATCTCCCCTTTAACTTTTTTGCCACAAAACCATAGAGTGTTTCCAGAATCTGTCCCTGAGTGCATGAGGCAGAATTGATTATTATATCAGCATATATTTTTTTTCTTCCGTCTTTATAAAAAACCATATCTTTATCGGGCAAAACCGCCGAGATAATACCATTAAAGCCATGTCTGTTCATAATCCTGTCACCTTTACAGGCACATTTTTCATCTAAAATTTCAATTTCTATCAGATTGGCCTCTTTAATGATGTCTGTTACAATACCTGAAATACCGGGAGGAACATGTTTTGATATATCTTCATAACAGAGAGCTCTATTCGTAAAAGGACTGAATGTAAAATCTCTCATCCATTCTTTAAAATCTTCTTTTTCCCTGATAGCGGAAAGCAGAATATCTCCTTCCCGGACATATATGCCTGTTTTTATAACACCTGTTTCATCTAAATTTGTCAACTCTTCTTCTGAATAAAAGGGATTGGTACCGGTAAAAATCATACTCTCATCTACAGAAAAACTCAATTTTCCGCAAAAACGAATAGAAGTCAATTTCCTGGAGGCAGACTCGGAAATTATTGTAGAATATTCCCCATCTGAAACAAACATGCAGAATAGATTGACTCCATAAATGAAATCTATCCCTCTTTCCTCCGGTTCTGTATATATGAGAGGTTTTTCCTTATATTTCAAAGGCATGGACTGTTTCAATGCCGGACTGAAAGCATTATATGTTAAAAATGGTATCATAAGAGGTGTAATGCTGAAAATCTGTGCAGGCGAGCAATCAATATAACCGATTTCTTCCCTGTAAGCCCTGAGGAATATTCCCTTTGCTCCTCGGGCAAAAACCTCTTCATTTTTAATATATTTATCGTCTCTTTCCGTTCCTGAAGCTATATATTTATCCAGTTTATACTCTTCATCAGGTGTAAGGAATATCAATTCATCAGTTATTTCATTATTATGAACCTTTAAATAAGGCGTTTCAAGAATAGCGTTTTCATTTATTCTGGCATATTCCGTAAGAGAGAAGAAGCTGTCTCCTTCCATACAAACGGGACATATTCTTCCGTAAAATGAATGATGAATATTCTGTCTCTTTGTTCCGGAAATTTTTTTCTGCCATGTTCTTATAGAACATTTATCGTTATCTGTCAGAATATGAGACAGAGGTGATGAAATAAACAATTCCCTTATTGATTGTTCAAAATATGGCAAAAATTTATCCTGAAGAAATATTATAAAGTCACTAAAACTGAGAATATGGCTGCTGAATTTCTTAAAGACATACCTGTTTTTCCTGAATTCATTCAGGACAAGGTAATGAAGATAATCTCCTATCTGAAGAACAGCATTATTGGAAAGACAGTGTCTGTCATCTTCATGAGGGTTTTTATTTACCAGTATATCAAGTAAACCCTTTATATCATCCAGGGTAAGTATGGTATTATCAGCCTTGCAATGGAGTCCATAATATGCAAATCTCCTGTTAATCTGCCATCTTCCTGATTTTCCGATAAAAAAACTCTCTAAAAATTCCTGTCTGAATTCAGATGTTATCTCATCATCACGTAAGAGCTTGATTCCTTTTAAGTCATAAGGATCCAGTAAAGAAATCAGGTCATCTCTCAGGTTTTCTTTAAAAGAATTATCTTTACATATATATAAATCTTTGATCACGCACAGGATTTCTCTATCTATATGATATATCTCCATTATTTCTTTCTCAGATACGCCTGCAAGGAGAAGAAACAGAGGTGTCATAAAACATATATTACCTTTAAGTTCAACACAGCCTGTATTAATAAGAATATCATCTTTAAAGCTCTCTCTGTATTTAGAGGGAATGTTTCTAAAAAACGTGATGGCATGACCTGAAGGACATGGTCTGATAAGGGCTTTATCTCCACTGAATATAAGCCCCGGTGACTCTACAAGATTTAAAACAAAAGCCCTTTCGGCACCATTTATTAAAAAAATCCCTTCCTGCATAACAGAAGGGATAGAAAAATATATGGAACCTTCATCTGAATCACCGGCCTTTATATTAATTACTGCTTCCCTGTACTCCGGTAAAAAATGTTCTGAAAGGGTTATATTAAAAAAGAAATCCCTGTTATTAAAATTATTTCTGCCGTAAAAGGGGCTGTTAAATTCTTCAGAGAGAAGATCTTTAAAGGAAGAATGATGAAATTTTTCTCCATGACCTGTCCAGAAATATTCGTAAGACTGTGTCTGATTATGATATATTAAATTATTATAACACTGTTCAGTGGAACAAAACATAAACATTCCTTCACTCTTATTACTGAGGTAAGCATAAATAATACATATATACTCTCGTGACGAGTAACGGGAGAAAAACGTTTATTACACGCTTATACTCAGGTCAGTAAATCTTATGCCTGATTAATAATATATGCTCATATAAACGGGAAAGTTCTTTAAATTCGCCGAAATAATTCATTCTCCTGCTCCGGATGAATGAATTTCTTATAACAGCCATGACCGGAGCGTTCATAACCATATATGAAAATTAACAAAATCATATTCATATAAAGTATGCCCTGTTATAAAATCTCTTCGTCATCCGGTTTCCATGGAGGATCTACTATACAGATAAATACCAGTTTCTCTTTTCCCGTATTTTTTATACATTGTATGGCCAGCGGAGGAATATGCACCGTATCACCTTCTTCTACATCCCTCTCTTCAGAGCCTATATACATAATTCCTCTGCCGCTTATTATGTAGTAAACCTCGGAACCGGTCAGTCTGTGTCTGAAAGTAGTATCTCCCGGTGCAACCTGTGCGTGAGCTATACTGTAACGAATTGACAGGTCATCTTTCAAAGGATTTAAGATTTCTCTTAAATGACAGTTGTCTCCTGATATTATTTCTTTGCATTCATTTAATTTTTTTATATACATAAACAGTGAATAGTGAGTGGTGAGTAGTATGAATACCACTCACTACTCACTTTATCACCTCTTCCCTGCCGGCTTTTTCTTTTTCAATAATTCCGTCATATGTTCCTGAAATTTTTGAAGTTCCTTTACTGCTTTCAGAAGCTCTTCAAGACCTTCTGAAAGATATTCATCTCTCTTTTCCTTTGTAAAATAACTGTTCATATATGATGTACCATTATCCAGGTCATTGAAGATTTTCGTAAGTTCATCTGCACTGCATTTAAGCTCTTTATCATCACTATGTTTTTCCAGATAAGGTGTTATAAATTCCTTAAACGCTTTTTTATTTTCTCCGATTTTTTCAATAATCTTTCCAAGAGGTTTACGGAGATCTTCGGAAGGCCTTAATCCCTGAAGAATATTATCAGTAAGCTCTCTGAGTTCTTTAATCTCTTCATATTTCATGCCTTCTCCTGAAGTGCCGCCGCCTTCCATAACAACTTCAATAGAAGTGCTCTCCATATTTCCGACAGATGCAAATGGCAGTTTTGCTCCGCATTTACTGCATATCTTCTGGCCTTTCGGATTCATGGTGGAACATTTAAAACATGCTATCATATTCTTTTCTGTTTCTTTTTCAGAAAGTATTTCTTCAACTCCCACGAGATCATCATAGGTTTCTTCAATTGTTTCAAGAGCATCAAAGAGATGATCTTCTATTCTGTCAACGACATAATTTTCAAGTTCTGAAAAAGCCATTTTTCTGGATTCAAGAGCTCTGTGGATTGCCCTTATTCGTTCATCTTCTTTATCCGATAAAAAGGTATCTGTCCTTTCCAGAAGAGATGACGCCCTTCCACAGAGAGGTATAAGTGCTTCCTGAAGAGCAGACACAGGGACGATTCTGTTATAAAGACCTTTTATTATATCCCTTAACTGAAGCATTTCCACATCTCCTGAAAGATCTTTTTCCTGAAGAGATTTACTGTAAAATTCTGATTTCTTTTTCTGTAAAGAGTCAAATTTTTCATTTATTTTTTTCAGAAGTCCTGAAAAACACTCTTTGTCCCGAGTTTCTTCTTCTTTATCTGTAAGTATTTTATCTATTTCTGCCAGATAATTCTTTATTTCCGTTATATACCTGTCAATATCTTCTATAAACTCATCTTTAACAGGCAATCTTACCATAAAATCCTTCTGAAATTTTTCAATCTCTTCTTCTATACCTTTAAAATAGTTTGTAAACTCATCAAGAGCTTTTTTTGCTTCTTCAGGTGTACCGGTATTTTCTATAAAATTGTAACATATGGAAAGAAACTCATCTGCATGAATATTAGATATATATTTACATTTCTTTGTCCTGTAATCACCCATTTCATTCAAAAATCCCTGCAGATCGCCTGAAACAACTCCGAGAATTCTCATACCGTTCATGAGATCTTCTTTATCTCCCTGTTCCGTAAAGTTATATATGGCACCTATTCCTCTTTCTACATAAGACAGGGAATTTGTCATATTTATATTTAATTCTTCTGCTTCAGGATATTTCTCTTTAAATTTAAGAAAATCACTCTCAATAGCCTGTTTCCATATAACAATAAATGGGATTTTTTCCAGAAGAGCAGTTTTCTCAAAAACACCATTATATACATTTATTGCTATCTTAATAAAATCATCTATTATATCCATAGGAGAGAATCTCTGAAAATTTTCCTTTATTCTTTTCAGCGCTCTCGTAGTTTCTGAAATCATATAAGAAGCTTCCTGAACCATGATTACTGCTTCAAAGAGCAGATCATTTTTTTCCGTTTTTACAAATTCTTCCATTTTCTCGAAAGCTTCATCAAATTTTTTACAGTGATAGAGCATTTCTTCATTTAATCTTAAAACTTCTTTATCTTCCACTCTGGATTTATTAAAAAACATAAAATAACTTCTGCTTTTCTCATGAAAGTTTTTTGCATAATCGAGAGCTTCTTTTAATTCTTTAACTGACGCTCTTTTCTGATAAACATCATTCGCTTTATCTATAAGAGCTGTAACAGGCGGTGGGAAAATAGCTATCATTTTCTATAAAAACTCCTTTCAAAAAATAGTTTCGTGAATAGTGAGTAGTGAACAGTGAGTAATATATCCATACTCACCACTCACTACTCACTGAATATACTCTGACCTTATAAATAATATTACCGCTTATCCCTTCGGACAAGCGGTTGTTTAATTAATTTATAAGATTTTCAAATTACCAGTACCAGCCAAATCCGCCACCAAATCCACTGTATCCGCCGCCATAGGCCTGACTGCCGGACTGAGAATAATTATTACCCCACTGATCATTATAATTATAGGCATTTGCTTTACTCTGATTGCCCCAGCTGTTTCCGAATGCATCATAGCCTCCGCTGTAGGCATTGGCATAGGAACCGCTTTCCTGGGCAACTTCTTTTCTTCTTGTAAAGCTTCCTTCCTGCGGGTTGAGTTCCATAATACCCATCTGCTGTGCAGTCTGTAATTCTCCTGCATCTGTTACACCATCACCGTCTTTGTCAACCCATACAGAAAAGTTCTTCATTTCATTTGCATCAATCTTACCATCTTTATTTGCATCGCCAAGAGCAAGGGTTTTCTCCCATCCACTCTTATAAGCACCCTGTTTCCCATCAATGGTAGATTCATTCATAAGCTCATTTCCGGTAATCTTTCCATCTTTATTTGCATCCCATACAAGAAGACCATCCTGAGAACCTTTTTTCATCCATTCCGTACGATCGGTCTTTCCGTCTCCGTCTACATCATAATTAATCTTGTTATTCCAGTCTTTTCTCGTATCCCACTCATGAGTCTTTGTTGTTGTTGTTATCTGCCTTCTACCCTGACGCTGAACATCTACATCAGTGCTATACTTATGATTCAAATTTTGAAGAGAATTATCTTTTCCTGTTACATCTAATTTACCGTCTCCATTAAGGTCCAGAATGACCGGATCGTAACTTCTTTCAGTTCTTGTCTGCTGAACATCCTTATTATGCCACTGCTGTCCCTGCTGGAAGTGATAATCCACTGCTTTCTGTTTATCATATTCATAAAGGGTATTCTGATAGGCTCCTGCTTCAGACCTGTTATATTGTCCGCCCCAGAAATTTTGCTGTCCTGACTCGGAAACACTTCTGCTCCATGAACTATCCTGGCCATAACCATGCTGACCGATCTGAAGATTTGGCACATAGGAAGTAGAACCTGCCTGAGAAAAACTATTTGAATAGTTCTGACCGCCAAACAAATTGGCAAACTGATTCATCCCGTAAAAACCACCATAAGCTCCGGCAAATCCTCCGAAACCACCGTAATTCATACCTGCACCATAGGCTGCTCCTGCATAACCAAAACCCTGAATTCCAAACATATTTTTTCCCTCCTCATTATTAAAAGCCATGCTTTTTATTTCATAAATTATTTAATAATATATCACGACATTAGAAAAAAAAGTAAAGAGTAATTTTGTTTATTTTATAATTTTTTTACCAGAATGTTATTTTCAAAAATTACTGTAAAATTAAATTTATCCTGTTCAAGAGAAAGATAAAAATCTTCTTCAGGGAATTCAGATATGGAAGGAGATAAAAATTTTTGAGCAGATCTGAAGTTTTTAAGATAATCAACAACATGTTTAATAGCAGGTTTCCCGCCAAGGATCATGTCTTCCAGAAAAAAGGCAAATTTATCGTCTTCACTGTCAGGGCCGTCCATAGCAACAATAGAAATCTCCTGAGGTAATACAGTTTTTATATAATCCCTTACAGAAGAGACTGTTGTAAATGATCCGAAAATAACAGTATCTGCAGAGACTGCATTTAATAATCCCTGAGTTCCCTGAGTAGTTCTATGAACAATAACTTTATCTCTTATGTCAGATGTTGAAATTTCAAAGGGAGAATTACCATAATCAAAACCTTTTATCTTATAACCATCCTGTTCACCTGCAATTAAAAAAGAAGGATTTTCTTTTTTTAAGAGAAAAGCTTCTTCTTCTGTCGATACAGGAATTATATATCTGGCTCCCTGTGCCAGAATATAGGAGGCAGTAGTGGCAGCACGAAATATGTCTACCACTACAGTAAGTCCTGTAGCTTTTCTGGCTCCTTTTATACCGTATAATTTTTTTATTTTCATAAACTCGTAACCTTTGATGCGTAATGCGTGTTCATCACTCACTACTTAGGAGTTGTCAGGAAATAACTACATCTTAATTACGATTTGTATCGTGACGCGTAACGCGTAACGCGTTACGCGAGGATAATAACCGTTCTGACAATTTGCCGGAGTTATTTTTCCTGCAGTCCTTACCTTTCACTTAATTTATTTTTTCATGAATAAAAACCGTACTTTTTCCCCAGGAAAAATATTTTATCTCTTTCGAAATTACTTTCAAGTAATCTGCCTTCAGAGGATAAGACAGTGTTATTATCTTTGCCCCTTCAGGTGCTGTACGGAGGGAGTTCAATAACAGAGAAACAGAAGAATCTGAAAAACATGTCCCTGCCAGATAAATAACCGTCGCCGAGGAAAAATCAAAATTTCTGCCGTCAGAAAGTATAAAGCGAGTATGCTCAAGATTTAATCTGTCTGCCAGATAATTGCTTCTGTTTATAAAAGTAGGAAGAATATCTATGCCGGTAGCTTTTGCATGAAAATACATAGATACGAAAAAAACCATCTTTCCTCTTCCGCTCCCTACATCTATAAATAAATCATCAGATGTAAAATTTATTTTCTTCAATATATCCCTGGCCGTAAAATAATAGGTTTCTCCGTAAGTTAACTCTTCAAAAGTAACAGAAAGATCATGTCCTTCAGATGTTCTGAGGCGAAAAGGTGAAGAAAAAAAATAGATAAAATAGAGGAGAATATCCAGAATAAAAAACCTCATATCAGGAAAAAACAAAAAAAACTCTTTTAACTTCTGAATTAAATTATAGAATGAATTGTCTATGGATATAAATAAAACCTCAAAAAATTCCCTGATCATTTTCTTATTTTTCAGCAGTCAGCCTTCACGTAATTATAGTAAGTACCGTAACAGGCAAATTCATAACCATTTAATTATTTTATAGATATCGTAACGCGTGACGCGTTAAGCATTACGCGTCACAATACTGTTTCCGGGAGATCTTTCTCTTAAAAAATTTGTATTTCTATGTTTCAATCTGATTTTAATTACATCAATAAACATCTTTAAAGGATCTGTAAGAGGATTTATTCTGCTGCCGGGAGTATCAATCCATATGACAGGTATTTCCTTGAGTTTAAACCCGAACTTATATGCAAGATATATAACTTCCACATCAAAACTGTAACCGAAGGTATTTATATTTTGAAAAATACAAAAAGCACATTCCCTGCTAAATCCTTTAAACCCGCATTGAGAATCATGTATTGAAGGGAGAGCTATAATTCTCACAAAAAAATTGAAGAAACGGCCCATGAGATGACGGTATAATGGCTGCTTTACCTTTATTTCAGATCCTGCGACATGTCTCGACCCTATGGCAAGAGCTATACCTTCCCGGAAAGCAGACATAAATTTGTCTGTTTCCTCTATGGGAGTAGACATATCTGCATCGGAAAAAATTATATATGCTCCCTTTGCCTGTAATATACCTTTTTTTACACTGTATCCCTTACCTCTGTTAGGTTCATTACGAATAATTGATAAATGGGGAATTTTATTCTTATAACCTTCCAGAATAGAAGAAGTATTGTCAGAACTACCATCATCTACAACTATTATTTCAGAAGAAAAAGGTTTACATGACAGATAAAGAGAAATCTTATCCAGTGTATTGCCAATCCTCTTTTCTTCATTATAAGCAGGTATGACAATACTTAATTCTATAGTATCGCTCATGATTTTATCTCTAATTCACTTTTAACCGCTCTCACTCCGGGAATAGTGCTTACTTTTTCGACGGCAGAGAGGATAATATCGCGACTGTCAACAGTGCCTGAGAGTGTAACTATCCCGTTGGTACAGGATGGCTTTATATTATATCTGGATAAATCTTTATCTCCTTTGAGAAGTTCTTCTACCTGTACAGTAAGAGTAGTATCTGATACAGCAGGTTTATCTAACGTTACAGTTTCATTTATTTCAAGATAGCTTATAACACCTTTCGAGCCTGCTATACCTCTGGCTTTATTTATGGCAATCTGCCTTGTATCTTCATTGTCAACATTACCCCTTAATATTATAATACCATCTTCTACATCTATATGTATCCCAAAACCGTTAATCCTCGGGTCTGCAACCATTAACAGCTTTGTTGCAACAAAGGTATAACCGTCATTTACGCCGGAATCAATCTCCATTTTACTCCTTACAGAAGTAACACCTTCAACAGCTCTGGCAGTCTCAAGAGATGCAATTTCAGCGTCCAGACTATCTACTCTGCCCTTTATTGTAACCCTTCCTCCTATTGTAACAGTATCAAGCTTATAAACTTTTACTCTTTTTACGGTAGTAAGTTTTTTGGCAACTTCATCATTTATTTCTTTATCTGTTCTCAAAAATGGTCTTGTTTTAAGAGAAGGATTAATTACAATATTATTATTTACTTTTTTTACTCCTGCAACATTAACGGTTATATCTTCGGCTGTTTCAGATGTTTCTTCACAGTCTGCCTCTCCGGAGATGGTAACTGTACCTGCTTCCGATGTAACAGGTAATTCAAATCTACCTGTAACCATATCCTCATAAAGAGCTTTTCTAACCGAATACATTATATAAGGATCACTGTAAAAAAATTCACCTTTACTATCTTCTGAAAAGGCTATAAAATTACTGCATAATAAAAAGCACACGATAAGGAATATAAAAAACTTTACTGACATATTTATTTATTTTTTCCCCCTTCACGTTTTTCTTTAAGTTCCTGTATTTTCTTTATTTGATCCTGCATAAGTCTTACCAGTTCATCTTTCCCCTGATTTCTTGCAAGTTCTATACCTTTCTGATATTGTTCAAGAGCTTTATCATCTTCTACAAGGGCAAAATATGTGAGACCAAGGCGATATCTATAAGCAGGGTTGTCAGGTTCCAGTTCAACAGCTTTAGAAAAATTCTTTTCCGCCTCCTGATATAAATTAAAAGCCCTTTCGGCATTCTTTTTATCTGTATCGGTATTGGTAGTAGATTCAACATATCTTTTATTTATAACAATAGCCTTATCATAATATATACCTGCCAGATCATAATAAGGCAAACTGTCATCAGGATTAAGTGATATAGCCTTATTTAAATGGGCAAGTGCGTCTTCTGTCTTTTCCATTTTATAAAGAGTATAACCGAGATAGGTATGAAGAGTAGCATTCTTCGGATCTATGGAAAGACCTTTCTGAAAATATTTCGCCGCACTGTCATATTGTTTCAAATCAAGATATTTATTACCGGCATTCCAGTATGGTAACATAGCAGTCGGATCGGCCTGAATAGCCTTATCATAATAATCCAGTGCATTCTGAACCTTTTCAAGTTCCCAGTATGCATTGGCAGCATTGTTATAAGCGTTCCAGTAACCGGGATCCACGGAAATTGCTTTTAAATATTCTTTAAGAGCTGCTTCGAATTTATTCTGAAAAAAATATACATTACCTCTGTTTTTTATAGCTTCTGCATAATTCGGGTCAATCTTAATGGCAAGGTTGAATTCTTTAAGTGCAAGGTCATATTCTTCTTTATCCAGATGGTCCACACCAAGTTTATTATGTTCCCATGCCTCTTTATCTGCACCGAAGGTTATATTAAAACAGGAAAAAGATAAAATAAAAATAGTAAGAAAGAGAAACACCTGTTTAAATGAATTTTTATTTAACATAAATTACTCCTTTTTTATTATAGTGATGCGTGACGCGTAAAGCGTGACGCGAGTATTACCTTAAAACAATCAAAGCAATATAATATTAAACAGACGAACGTTCTGACATAACTATTATAAATCCCCTGAGATTCAGACAGGGATCATAAACGGGTAAAACAGTGGTATTAAAGTCTTTATTCTCCTGAAAATTTTCAATAAAACTCTCTTTTTTCAATTCTTTCCTGGAAAGAAATCTGGATTTAATTTCTTTGATCCTATCATGAAGAGAAGTGTCATAAAAATCCATAATATTTTTACCTGTTATGTTTTCTTCTGACATAGTAAAGATAATTTCCGCTTTTTTATTCACAAGTTGAATATTAAAATCCTGATCTGTTATAACAATAGCTTCAGGAATATATTCCGAAAGTACTTCCAGATGATATCTTTCTGCATCACCCTGGAGAGAAAGATGTTCAAAAGTTGCTTTTTTATACGATTCTGATTTATGTTTCAATTTACCAAAAAGCTGCTGAATATCGACTTTTTCGAGAGAAGATGCTGTATCTCTGGAAAAAGTCTTTAAAAAATCTATATCCTGCTGCTGAACATCATGACCTTTTTTACTGAAAATAACTATAGAACCTATGACTTTTTCCTTTACCTTCATAGGAACTCCTACGATAACCTGTGTTTCTTCACTTACCTCTTCATCTGCCTTCTTCTCCGTAAAACCTTCCATCCGCAAAGGTTTATGAGTTGCTATAACTTCACGAACTATTTGCTCACTTATATTCAGTTTTTGCTTTTTCAGAAGAGTTCCTTCATAAAAACCTCTAAAAACTACAGGGAATATATCACCGTTTTGTTCAGATACTAAATATACAACCCCTGCTTCAAGGTTCAGAGACTGTATAACTATTTCAAGCATAACTTTGAGAAGATTGCTGAAATCCATAACACTGAGTGTTACACCTGAGATATGACTCATTACTTCAAGCCTGTTAAGCTGATTCTGAGTTTCTTTAATCATAAGATCCTGCAAATTATTATATATCCTGCTGTTTTGAATGGACATAGCAGCAAGTCTGGAAAATATCGTAAAAAGTCTGACATCTTCTTCTGTAAAGTCTTTTCTTCCTTCCGGATTTAATACCTCTGCCACACCTATAATAGTACTGTCTACTTTTAACGGGGCACATATTATTGATTTTGTTTTAAAACCGGTAAGGTCATCTATTTTTGAACAAAAACGAGTGTCTGAAGAAACATTATTTACAAGAACGGGAATTCCTGTTTTCGCCACCTGTCCTGCTATGCCTTCACCGACTTTAATACGAATCTTACTCAGCATATCTTTTTTTTCACCAAGGGCAACTTCAAAAACCAGTTCATCTGTTTCCTCATCAAGAAGCATAAGAGAACTTGCCTCTGATTTCATAATTCTTGTAGCAGTTTCCATAATATTATGAAGCAAGATATCCATCTTAAAAGTAGAATACATAGAAAAACTTTCTTCAAGTAAATCTAAAAATTGATCTATCCTGATTTCTTCTGACATATTCTAAATAATATCTCCATTCCCATATGACATTTATGATATTATGACCCAGATATTATAACAGAAAAAATTCAATATTACAATCATAAAGGATACCTTTAAAAAGTGAGAATTGCGTTTTTTAATGACAGGTAAATTCACCTTTACTGAAAATTATAGTTAATGCATATAAATCTGTA
>CAYSLJ010000160.1:0-15578 GCA_964431735.1 uncultured Synergistia bacterium
GAGGATAATAACCGTTCTGACAATTTGCAAGGGTTATTTCTTTACAGTCTCTTAGGACTGTAAGAAAAATAACTCCGGCAAATTGTTGAAACAATAAGTACCCTCGCGTCACGCGTTACGCGTTACGCATCACGATATAAATTATAACTATGATGTAATTATTTTCAGACAGTTCCTTAGTACCACTCCAAATAAGTTAGTACCCATATTAAAACCTGTCCCTGGCCGGACTCTTCCGGAAAATATATGATCCTGTTGCGTGACAAACTGGTTTTTTAGACGTTTAATATTTTGCATCTATATAATTTATAACTCTCTTTTAATACGGCATATCTTTTCCTCCAGAGCCCGGCCAGGGACAGGAGTGAGTGCCATATTTTTTTTGGGTACCATTTTACATGTTACGGTACTTAGCTTCAGCACCATGTGTTCCATTTACTGAGGTAAGCATAAATAATACATATATGCTCTCGTGACGCGTAACTCGTCACCGTAGGAACAAATTCTCATTCTTCGTTGTGACCGAACCGGTCATGGTTGTTGGTGAGTAGTGAGTGGTGAGCTGGTTTTATACTCACTATTCACTCTTTATAGTTTTTTGGATACATTTTTACCTGTTTCGGTAATAAATATAATATCCCTTCTCGCGTCACGCGTCACGACTATATTATTACTTCTTATCTTCCATACTGATATGTACAATCTTCCATCCCATAGGAGATAAGTGCATAACCATTTTCAAACACTTCTCCTCTCCGGGAACTTCCATAAGAAATTCTGCTTTATCAAGCCCCGGTATTGGTTTCTTGAGAAGATGTAAAGGTTTTCCTCCGTTTTTATTTACACATTCAATATAAAGTTCTATAGATTTGTCAGGTTCTTTACATTCGGAACTTATATATTTTTTTATTCTTTCCTTTCCGTCCGGTGCGGCAATAAGGGTGTCTATCCTTTCATAAACAGTTATAGAAGAGCCCAGAAAATACCCTATATACCATGTAACAAACATAATGGACATTACCAGAGGTATAAGAAATTTCAAATTTGCCCTCAATGATATGCCAAAAGCGATTTTTTCTTTATTAAGACTGCTGTTTCTGACACCGTAAATGAAATAAATAAGAAGTCCCAGTAAAAGCCAGTAAACAAATCTTATCCATGTCAGAAGAGGCAACTGTATCATGAGATATATACAGGTAATGGTTCCAAGGGCCGGTATAAGCGGGACAAGAGGACATTTAAAAGGTCTGTGACGTCCAGGATCTTTATAACGAAGAATGATGACACCGACACAGACAAGTACAAAAGCAAAAAGTGTACCTATATTACAGAGTTCCACTACTTCATTGATATTTGCAAAAGCGGAAAAAAGAGCTACAAGGACACCTGTAAGTATTGTAGTAACATAGGGTGTCTGATATTTTGGATGAACACCTGCAAAAAATTTCGGTAATAATCCGTCTCTTGACATAGAGAAAAATATTCTGGGCTGACCCATCTGAAACACCAGCAGTACTGCCGCCATAGCAATAACGGCACCGAACGATATTATACCTGCCGCCCAGTGCATACCTCTCAGACTGAAAGCTTCTGCCAGCGGATCACCTGTGCCAAGCTGTGCATAGGGAACCATTCCAGTAAGCACAAGGGCTATTAAGATATAAACGATGGTGCAGATAATCAGAGAACCCATCATACCTATAGGAAGATCCCTGCTGGGATTTTTTGCTTCTTCTGCCGTAGTGGAAACTGCATCAAAACCGATATAGGCAAAGAATATGAGAGCAGAGCCGGTAAAAACACCCTGCCATCCGTTGGGCATGAAAGGATGCCAGTTTGCCGGCTGTATAAATTTTATACCTACTATAATAAAGAAAAGCAATATAAGAAGTTTAAGTCCTACAAAAACATTATTCATTGCAGAGGATTCTTTAATACCTACTACAAGAACGAGAGTTATAAAAATAACTACAAGAAAGGCAGGGAGGTTTAACATGACAGGAATAGAGCCTATATGGGGAGCCTGTGAAAGAACTGCAGGATTTGCAAGGCCATCACGGTAATTTGTTGCAAGCCACAGGGGAAAATGAATGCCCAGTCCTTCCAGAAGCTGTACAAAATAATCACTCCATGAGATAGCAACAGCCACATTTCCCACTGCATATTCAATAATAAGATCCCATCCTATTATCCATGCAATAACTTCTCCTAAAGTGGCATAAGAATAAGTATAGGCAGAGCCTGATATAGGAATAAGAGAGGCAAATTCTGCGTAGCATAAAGCTGTAAAGGCACAGCATATAGCAGTTATTACGAAAGATATCATTATGGCCGGACCTGCCCCCAGATGAGCAGCTCCGCCTGCAGTAGCAGAGCCGATTGTAGCAAATATACCTGCTCCTATAATTGCTCCCACACCGAGAGCAATGAGGTCTACAGGACCGAGAGCTCTTTTCAGTTTATGTTCCTGTGCCTCTGATTCCTGCAGAATCACATTCAAGTTTTTTGTTTTAAAAATATTTGACATATAACCTCCAAATTTTTTAAAATTTTTGTACAATTCTCTTCTGCTATGAGTTATTTTTATAACATCCCGCAGTTTCTTTATTTTCCTGCAGACTATTTATAGATTCTTCTATAGAAATTATAATTCTTTTTAGAAAAAACAAAATCCTTCAATAAAAAGGTTTATTTACATTTATTTTGAAATTTATTTTATTGATTAAATAAAAAAAAGAGTCTGTTTCGCAGACTCTTTTTTCAATCCAGGTATAATTACTAACTGTTATAATATTTCATCAAAGCATTATAAGCTTTATTCTGTTCACTTGTATTTACTTCTTTTCCTGACAGTGCAAGTGCTCTTTCAGGTCCTCTGCTGGTCTTTGCAATTTCCCCTACTGCCTGTAAACAGAAGAAATCTCCGTTACTGATCTTCTCCATAAGAAGAGGAATAACACTTCCACCCATTTTCGTTATTTCCGTAAATGCTTCTGTTTTACAGTAATCGGCAGGGTTTGCTGACACAATTACTTTCGGGTCTTTACGGAATATCTGCCATGATGCATATAAACCATCGAATTTTTTCTTTATTTCAGGATTTACCTGAAGAGTTTTTGCTTTAATACCAAGTTTTATATTAGCAGATAGTTCCTTCAATTTATTTGGCATTTCTTTGGGTTCACTGACTTTCGTATAGAACACATCAGGTTTCCCGTAAATCTCTCCCTGAAGTTCGTCGAAACCATGCTGAATTCTTGCTTCTCCTCCGCATTTACTCTCCCATCTCGGCCCATGGCTGGGACCGGATATACTACCATGGGTAATACCCTGATCGTTACTCCATCTGGCCAGTTCGCCTGTCTCTGCACGTTTGAAACCACGGGAAGCATAAAATTTATCGAAAGCTTTATCTTCTGTGAGATTGGGATACATAGAAGGAGGCCAGATCCACTGGTCTGTTATACCTCCGCTCCAGGCAATACAGTTATATGCCTGCGTAGCTTCATCTGTAACTACAGCTTTATCTACATCGAGCATGGGGAAATACTCATGAAACCTGACTTTTTCGTCTTCTGTCATAGGACGTTCAAGTCTTTCTAATTTAGTTCCATCGTCGGAAACTTTCGTTCCAGACAGAGTTTTCTGAAGTTCTCTCATTAAATCTGCATCCAGTTTCGCCGGAGCAGAAGTTTTCTGAAAAGAATCAGGCACTTCTTCTTTTACAGAAGTCCTGGCAACCGGCTGACCGGTTGTTATTACTTTGCTTTCCACATTGTTAATATTCATACAAAATCCTCTCTCTCAGAAAGAATAATTTATCCATTAAATTTTAATATAGAAGAATATTTTACTTATGTCAATAATATTAATGTTAACAATTGGTAAACAAAAAAGCAAATTTTTTACTGACCTGAGCATAAGCATGTAATAACAGTCTTCCTCCCGTCACGCGTAACGCGTTACGCGTCACGAGAGCAGATATTTATTATTTATGCTCACCTCAATAATTCATTTAACGAAATTTTTTCAAAAATATAAAATTTGATTTTAAATTTACATTTTGTTAACATATTTCTTTATAATTATATTGAGAAAAATATTTCCTTATAATATAATCAGAGTGAGAGAATTTAATATTTGTAGATAAAAATATATAAAAACATGTAAAAAATTTGAAAGAGATTACAATCAGGAGGTTAATTTCTATGAAAATTACGAATGTAAACAATAATTATGATAAAGGTCCGTTAAAACAAAAAGATACCTCCGAAAAACCGCCTGCCGAAGCGACAGACAGTGTTCATATTAATGGAGAAATTACAGTAAAGGAATTGCTGGAATCAGATGCTTTAAAAAATTTAATTACCAATATGGCAGGTAAACTTAAACCTGGAGATAAATATGTAATTTCTTCGGGAGGGACAGAAATACTGTCAGCAGAAAATCAGGCTCCTACAATAGGGCAAAAGATAAAAGAGGGAGGAGCAGCTGTAGGTACAGTTCTTTCTAAAACCATAAAAGCACCGGTTGTGGAATTTTCAAATGTAATTAAAGAAGATAAATCTTCTGCCTTTAAACTTGCAGTGGCCGTTGCAAAAGAGCAGCAGGTGTTCAGTGCGCCACCCAATATTGCTCCCATGGTTGATAATATCTTACATCCTGCCGTAAGGATCGCTGGAACAGTTATGGACAGCATAAAAGTATATAAAACCTTTAAAAATAAAAATTCCGATATTTCCGATAAAATACTTGATTCAGTGCATCTTGCAACAGATCTTGTAGGTATGAGCGGTATAGTGCTCGGATGGGTTTCAGGCGGTACTCTGGCTACTGTATTAAATGCAGTGGGTTATGCAGGTGATCTGGCAGCCCTCGGCTATCATGGCATGAGGTACTTTGAGAAAAAAGGCGATGCAGAAGCCACGGCACAACCGCAGGGAGGAACTACACATACAACAGATCCAAAGCCTCCTGAACCATCTGCAGTGAAGCCATAGAAAATTTTTCATTGTAAAATAGAATCAGGCCGAACCTGATTCTATTTTATTTATCCGGGAAATTTTCCACGTTTCAGCAAATATAAATTCCATTCAATCTCCTTGACCTATTATAAACAATTTCATAAAATCCTTTCCCATGGCAAACTTCCAGAGTTTTGTCAATCTCTCTTTAAGTTTCTTATCTTTATCCAGAAGTTCTTTTATATTTACCTCATTAAGATTTCTTTTATTGAGATAATTTTTTACAAGAGCCATTGTGGCATCCTTTATATTTCCGCAGCAGAGAAGGCCGCATCTGTCAGAAGTTTCATCAATACCTGTAATCATATGTTCTATTATATTTTTTTTCTGCGGGTCTGACGTTATTTTTCTGCCCCACTGGAGAAAACAACTGGATAATGTAGCTTTTTTGGCCATTTCTATTAATTTTTCAACAGGCACTTTTGTAAAGGAACTTTTTTTAAGTTTTGAAGGAATTGGCACAGGCACTCTGCTTACAATAGCATCAATAATATAATCTGCAAGAAAAGAAGGTAAATCTCTGGCAATCTGTCTGTATATAACATTATTTCTTTTTATATAGGAAATCTCCTGGCCCAGTATGAAATATTGTTCATTTTCAGATACACCTTCTCTGAAACTGTCATTTAAAATCAAAAAAGGATTTCCCTTATCGTCTTTACTTATGATGACATTAAAATTATTATCTCCTTTATAAATATAAATCCTGGGCAGAGTCATAAGAAGTAATTCGGAACAGTGAAATATTATGTCATAATAATTCTTCCGCTCATCTTTCATATGTTCCGGTGTGATTTCACTGGAATTTAAGAGGATTTCTTTATCTATTTCATAGGTATAAAACTGTTCCATAACAGGTCTCAGCCAGCTAAAAAGCCTGTTAAATTCTTTTTCTTTCTGTTCTACAACAGATTCATTAAATATATTTTCTGATTTTATGACACCTGTAATATTTTCTATATCTTTACAGTTTTCAATCAATTCCTTTAAAGCATCACCATATTCCTTACTGTCAGGCTGCAGCATAAGAGCTATAAGTATGGAATAGTAAGACTGGACAGGGCTGTTATATTTCCTGAAGGCCTGTGACATAAAAAAGTAGGAACTTCCGTCCAGGGGGTTTCTGTCTATGAGGGCGGAAAAATTCTCAACTGTACTATCATAATCTTCTGTTGCATAATAAAGATAAAGTATTCTGTCATGATATTCCGCGTTGTTTTTATCTATTTTTAATAATTCTTCGAATTTTTTTATGGCCCGGTCTTTTTCCTGAAGATAATCCATATAAATACAGCCCTGCTGTTTTAAAATATTCATCTTCTCCTGTCTGGTCAAATAACAATCGGTAAGAAGTTTCTCAAAGACCTCTACAAGACTTGTCCAGTCCTTTTTTTCTTCATAAATAACAGCAAGCCTGTCAAGCAGTTCTTTTGAAGGTTTTATTTCCGTTTTTTTATAGATACCGAACAGGTCCAGGGGGACTTTTTTATCTTTTTTATCAAGCTTAAATAATTTTTCAAGGACTTTTTTCTGTTTTTCCATATGATAATCACATATCCGGTAAAGTTCTGCCAGTTTATGGAGACACTCTATATCTCTCGGATTAAACTCCAGAAAAGATTCCCCTTTTTCTATAGCAACAGAATAATTTCCCTGCTTCTCATAAATATCTCCGAGTAAATAAAGAAGAAGTTTTTTCTGTTTAACAGATGTAACTTTTACGAGAAGTTCTTCAAGGAAATCAGTGGAAATATCTATGTCAGAGTCTGCCGCTCTCTTTATCTCTTCCAGAGGTGTAGTATAATTTGGATAAAGTAAAAGAACAGATTTATACATTTCCAGGGCTTCATGGATTTTATCCAGTTTTTCATATAACAATCCGAGATTTACATAGATAATTTTATCATCAGGATATACATTCAATGCTTCTATATATTTGTCTATAGCTTCTATATATCTTCCCTCTTCTTCCAGTTTCCGGGCTTCTTTTTTAACTGTCTTTGTATCTGATTTTAAATAAGTTGAAAATATGTTAGATAAATTTGCCATAATCTTCTCCTTTCATGAAATATTTTACAATAAATATCATCACTGTAGCAAGAAATATTATGAAGGATTCTATACAATAAGGTCTAATAATGTGATGAGAATAAATAATACATCTACTTTCGTAACGCGTAACGCGTAACGCGTGACGGGAGGAAAACCTTTATTACATGTTTATGCTCAGGTCAGTAATAAAAAATATTTGTAACTTCTCGCGTCACCCGTCACGCGTCACGATACATAACAGAAAGAAGGCCATATATGAATGAATTTTTCACGAGACTGAGAGAAATATATGATGATTTTGACAGGGAATATATGACTGATAATAATACAGGATGCGGGACATGTGAATTATGCTGTACAAAAAAATTCGCCTACCCTCCCCTTTCCCTTCTGGACCTTGATTATCTCGACTATTTTATAAAGGAACATAATATCAGTCCCTGTATAGAAACATTTAAAAGTTTTATAGAAAATAAAGACAGAGACTACTGTCCTTACTGGAGTAAAGGATGCACCGTCTATAAAGGAAGGCCTTTTTTCTGCCGCACCTATGGCATGTTTCATTTTGACAATGAACAGCCTCTCCACCCTTCCTGTATATATCAGGATAAGACAATTGAAGTTACGGCAGAAACGAGATACAAAAAGATAAAACATCTACCTGAATATCTGGAAATGAGATATAAATATGAAGTGGTAAAGGCAAAAAATAATGAAGAAAAAGTAAAAACCCTTGTCACTCTGGGAGGAGAATATATAAATCAGTTCAAATTTGAAGAAGGGTTATCAACTTTTCTGGAAGCGGAAAAACTTGCCCCTGAAGACATAAATGTTCTCTATGATCTGGGATTTGTATACAGATCTATGAATAAATTCACAGAAGCAAAAGAAAAACTGGAGAAATGTATTGCCCTTGGCGGTGAAGATAAATATCCCTACGTATACCAGCATACAGGTTTTGTATATCTCAGTCTCAATCTATTTGACGAAGCCCTGAAGGCTTTTACTAAAGCCACAGAACTTGAGCCGGAAGTGGCACTGTCCTATCTGGGTCTTGCCCTTTATTATTTTACGTGCGGCAATAAAGAAAAAGCTCTGGAATTCTGCCGAAAAGGACTTGAGATTGAACCTTACCACAAAATGGGACAGGATTTATTGAAATCAATAAATGAAGCATAAAAATTCTATTCAAGAATCTCAAAAGATTTATCGGAAGCCAAAAGGTTTATAGAGATTCTATATCGGCTATTTCACGTAAAAATTCTATTCAAGAATCTCAAAAGATTTATCGGGGGCGAAAGGTTTTGCGGTAGACTCTATATCGACTATTTCGAAAGGTTTTGCTCTGACAAGACCTTCCATGTTAAATCTATCTCTGTTTATCTCGTCGAGCCTGAGAAGAATCTTCTGGTATTCTGCAATCTGCCTGGCTTTTGCCCATCCATCTATATCATCGCCAAGGTTTTCCACTTCGTTTTCATCAATGACAAGATAAAAAGAGCCTCTGAATTTAAAGAGACTGTTTCTCGGGCAGTAAAAAGAGCCTTCCCAGGTGTACATATAAATCTTATCCAGATATTTTACTTCAAATCTGGCTGTGGTGGAAGATATATTGGGAGCTATCTCTTCCCTGGGGCCCCGGGAAAAATTCGTGGCAAAAACCCATCTGTCTTCTTCTAAAAAATAAAACTGAAAATTCAGTTCCTCTTTTCTGCTGTCAGGCAAACTTACAGTATCATAATCCCAGCGGAAACGAACGATTTCTCCCGGTCTGTATTGTTCCGCTTCTTCAATGAGTTTATCCTGAGAATCATTAACTCGTTCATAAGGCAATGTTTCAGACGCAATAATCCTTGTAATATTCTCGTCTTCCTGAAGATAGACTTCGAGGAAATGTTTCAGACACAGATCCCTTACCGTTTCAAAATAGGATTCGTCTACTTCCCATGTCTTTTTTAACAGACCGCTGTCACAGAGAGTTTTTATATTGTTCAGAATATAAGCTTCATCGGAAAGTTTCTCTACAGGAATAGAAGTCATGAGTCTGTAGTAAAAACCTATTGGGAAAGCGCTGTTCCAGCGCCTGTTTTTGGGAGGTATGATATGTTTGAGAGCCGAAATAAATTCTCCGTTATAATCTGATTTTATAAATATTTTCCCCAGAATTTTTATCAATGTGGCTTTCATATCTTTTTTCTCAAAAATCTTCCTGTAAGATTATACAACATGATAGAACCTGCAAGTCCGACAGAAGCCTGAAACAAGTTCGGTATAAGTGCGGAAAAAGCTTTTGCAAGGCCCATAGCAGGATAAAGAGTTTCTCCGATAAAATAAATGGCCACCATCCAGAGGGAAGCTAAAATCCCTCCTGTTATCATCCAGATAAATTTACAGTCTTTATTTAAATCTTTTCCTATATAGCCTGCAAGAAAACCTTCCCCTCCTTTGGCAATAAAAGTGATGGGGATAAATATAAAATAACCTCCGAGAAAATCTGCCATAACAGAGCCAAGAGCACCTGCTATGAATCCTCCTGTGCCTCCGAAAAGGAATCCTGCAAATATAACTACAATATCTCCGGGATTAATGTAGCCTCCCGTAAAAGTAGGTATCCTTACGGACATGGTAAAAACACATGTAAGGGCTATAAATAAAGACATTAAAACAGTGTGTCTGATGTTACCGGACCTATTGTTCAGTAATTTCCCGGAAAATTTTTGTGAACATGCCATATGTGCAGGCATTTGATGATTTCTAAAAATATTCATTTTTCTTCATTAACCGGCTTCCAGGAAGGTTTTTGATTGTTTCCCTGACCTCCTACCAGTTTTAAGAGTCCTGTGCCATCTGATTTTATTTCATAAATGTCGCTGGGAGCCTTCGTTCCTGAACAGAAAAGTATTTTTGTAGAATCATCAGACCAGGACAGATGAGTTTTCCATATACCATCAGAAGTGATAGAGGTTTTCTGTCCGGTCTCAATATCTATTACACATATATTGGCCATATTTTCCGTATATTCGGTCGTACTGAAGGCTATTTTTCCGCCGTCATGAGACCATGAAAAATCATATTCCGTGCCATTATCATCTGTAATATTTCTCACCATAGTACCATTGCTGTTCATTATATATAAATCAGACTGCTTATCATTTTTCGCAATAAAGGCTATATAGTTCCCGTCCGGAGACCAGAGAAAATCTGAAATATTCAGACCATTACCTGTCAATTTAAAAAGTTCCATAGTGTCAGGATTGATCGTATAAATATCATTCTTTCCCCTTCTGGTAGACATAAAAGCTATTTTACTTCCCTCAGGAGACCAGAGAGGTCTCGTATCTTTCCAGTCTTTGCCGCTCGTAATCTGATTTTTTCCTGTACCGTCGGCATTTATTATAAAAATATGTTCCGCCACACCTGCACGGGCTATATAGGCGAGTCTGGAACTATCGGGTGACCATGAAGGGCAGTAATTATTTTCAGGACTATCTGAAAGATTTATCTGTTTTTTTCCGTCACAGTCCATAACAAAAACATCGAAATTCCCTGTTCTGTTAGAAATAAAAGCTATTTTTTTTCCGTCATGAGACCAGACAGGATCTGAATTGATTCCATTTTTTTCTGTCAGATTTGTTTTTCCGTTACCGTTCAGAATATAAATATCCTGATTACCATTACAATCAGAAGAAAAGAGCAGATTACCGGAGATTTTCTCTTCCCCGGACAGGCCTGACAGGGGAGTAAAAACAATCTTCTTTGAAATTTTGCCTTTTATCACAGGGGTCTGTTTGTATTTACGGGATTTCGTATAAGTCATAACCTTTTTCTTTGTATTTTCAAAGACATCGAGAAGAGAAATTTCGGAACATCCCGGAGTATCACACTTCTTTACAGATTCTATAAAGAAATGCATAAATGTACCTCCTTTGAGATCTTTTTCTTCTCTCATTAACTCACCGTAACTTGAAGAAGTTATCAATAAAATACCGTCTCTGGTAACCAGTTCATCCATACCGGAAGATTTCTCAGAATCAAGTATTAAAACTATATTCCTGCATTTTACAGATTTAATCCAGTTTAACAAATCATCATCTCTTATATAATTTCCATTGGGATTTGATATCTTACCGTCATAAGGAATGATACATTCATCAAGGCCATTTTTTTCATCACTGTTATTATCTTTAATAAAGGTACCGTAACCGCTGAAAAAAATAAAAACCTCATCTTCAGGGGAAGCTTTTGAAGAAAGATATTCATATATAAGATTTTTGATATTTGCTCTGGTAGCTTCTTTACCTGTAAGGGTTTTTATATGGTCTTCAGGGATGGCTGCATAGTGCATAAGTATTTTTTTAAATTCCAATGCATCATGTTCCGGATATTTAAGGGGCAGTAAATTTTTATCTTTGTATTTATTTATTGCAATAATGACAGCCCACTTATTAGCAGAGCTCTGAGCAACACATGGCTGCAGTAAAAAACAATAAAAAAATATACCTGCAATTAAGTATAAAAAACTCTTTTTATTTCTCATCTCAGTAAAATATATAAAAATTCCTTTCAAAAAAATTTAAATTATTTAGATAAATACCTGTAGATAACATGTTATCTAACGCTTGATTTACAGCATTAAAAATAAAAATGTTCACCTGTTTCATAGATTTTATGTAAACGTCTATGGAAACCTCATATTATGGTATATTTACACAAAACATCTTATACACTCAATAATTTTATAATAACTGTTTATCAAACCTGATAGTTTCATAATCTCTGCGAAATGAATGATTGGAGGTCTATCTATAGAATGTTATAATATACAGTATAATACTGTTTAATTCACAAAACAGTAATATTAACCACATATTATTTATATAAAAGTTTCATTATTTCCCGTAAAACAGGGTCAATTCTTTCTTTAACGACCTTATAAAATCAATCACTTCAGGGCTAAAGGATAAAGAATTATAGTCATTTTCCGAACCGTCTGAAAAATCTCCTTCATTATCAAAGTCAAAATCATTTTTCCCATAATTAATATCCTCTATATCATTGTCTAAATCTTCAATTTCTAGATTATTATTCTCTACATATCGGTTCTCTAGATCCTCGATCTCTAAATTATTATTCTCTACATATCGGTTCTCTAGATCCTCGATCTCTAGATTATTATTCTCCACATCGTGCATCTCTAGTTCTTCAATCTCTAGATTATCATTCTCTATACCTGCATTCTCAAGATACTCCGGATTATCATCAACTTCTACAGATACGTTCATTACATATTCACTTAATTTCTTCGTCTTATAACCGGTAGATTCAGGCATAAAAGTTTTTTCTTCCCCATAAAAACTTTCGTCTCTCACATCATCAAACCTGATAGTTTCACCGGCACATCCTCCTCTTTCCATAGACTGAATTAATTCTTCCTTTTCTTCTTTTGAAAGAGGTGCTATAAGAAGAGATAATCTGTTCTGTTTTGCATATTCAGCCATTTCCTGAGAAGTTTTATTTTTTGCCTTCTGACATGCTTCCCGGCTCATCTGATAATGTTCTCTTTCTTCCTGGGGCAATCTGGTAGAAATCAATATATTATCTATTTTTTTCAGGGTATAATCATATTCAAATAACTGTTTCTGATAATCTTTAAGCTTACTATGGCTCATATAATCTCTCCTTAAGAAATTATTATAGATAATTTATCTTTTATATGTTCCCATCAACTGGCTGAAAGCGAGTATATGTCCTTTTATAGGTTTCAAAATAATTTTTTTATCAGGAATTTCATAGAAATTCAGTAAAAAAACAAACCTGTCAAATTATTAAAATAGCTATTATCCTCCCATTATGCTTAACGATACAAACTATAAGTATAATATTTTAAACTATATTGTACAATATTTATAATTCCAAGTCAAAATGTTTTTCTTTATCAATTTTAACAAAATGTTAACAAATAATTATTTACTTTTATATATTGACATGATAATATTTTACTTGGTCAGGTATAATATATAGAGGAGGAAACCTTTTATGAAGATATCAGAAAATATAAGAACATCAAATATTGCACCACAGAAGAAAGTTAAAAAATCAGAAAAATGTCCTGTCCTTGAACAGACAGATGTAGTACAGATAGGAAGTCACCTTAAAGAAGAAGGTATGGCTTCACAGGTTAAAGGTCAGCAAATGCAGGAAGAAGCAAAGTCACAAATAAAAGGCGATGTAGAGCAATTGAAACAGAGCAAACAGATGAAAGCCGATGCTGAGGCCATGAAATCAGCAGGAGAAGCTATTGAGAAAGCCGGTCATGAATTAGAGCAGAGCGGAACAGCAAAATTAGGAGAAAATCTTACAAAAGAAAAAACAGCTCATGAAGCAAAAGTAGGAGCCCATGGAAAATTCGAAGAATCCCTTTTCGAAGGAGAAACAGCGAAACTCTTTGAAGGTATGACTCTTGAGATTATGAAAGGCGGTCTGGAAGCGGAAAAAGCCGGTGACGATCTTGAAAAGAGCGGTATTTCAAAATTTGGTACAGCCATAGCAGACAGGGAAGCCGGTGCAAAAATGGTAAAAGACGGAGCTAAAACAATAAAAAATTCCCTTGAACTGGAAAGACTGGGAGATGACCTTCAGGGTCAAGGCTTTACAGACTTAGATGCAGGTCTGGATAAGACAGCACAGGGAATAGATTTACTCGGTAAAGCACAGTTAGATTTCAAACTTGCTCACTGTCTTGAAAAAGAAGGAAATAAAGCTGCAACGGATTCTGCACATCTGACCCATAAGGCAGCAAAAAAGAAAGAAAAAGCACAGTCAGAAGAAGCAACGGCAGGAAAACTTAAAGGTATGGCTTCCGAAGCAGAAGGTAAAGCTGCTTTGAAAGAAGCAGAAGCACTTGTACATGCAAAAGATGGGCAGAATTTCGACCTTCTCTCTGCCATACTCGCCAAAAAAGCTGCCATAGACGGAGAATTCGGCGCAAAGATGGAAGCAACTGTAAGTGATCCTTCCTACAAACCACTTGTAGAACATGCCAAACATGAAGTAGAACTTGCAACAAAAGTAGGCATAGAAAGAAAAACACAGGCAGAAACAGCCTTCGGCCAGGCAAAAGCCGATATAACAGAAGCAAAAAGTCTTAAAGGCAAAGCAAAAGGACTTAAAGCTGATGCGGTAAAACTGGAAGCCCATGCAGCACATCTGAAAGAATGTGCAACAAAAACAGAGGAAGAAGCAGCGACACTGGGAGAACTTTCAAAGAAAAAACTCGAAGAAGCTGCAGGCAAAAAAGCTCAGGCCACAGAAGAAAAAACTAAAGGATTTGGTCTTAAAGGCGAAGGTCTTGCTCTTAAAGAACAGGGGCTCTTCGGAGTTTCATTCGGCGAAGCTATTGAGGGAGCATCAGTCAGGGCAGAAAGTGAAGCACTTGATAAGATGAAACTCGGAGATGTAATAGAAGATGCAGACTTCTCTGCAAAACAGGAAGCTCTTAAAGATATAATTGCAGGTCATGACCTGGAAGATGAAGCAATTAAGCTTCAGGGAGCAGCCCTGGAAGCAGCAAAGGCATTTGAAGGGATTCAGGATAAAGCTCTGAAGGATAAAGAAGGAGCACTGGCTGATATGGTATCTGCCAATACCCTGGAAGATGAAGCCATACAGGGCCAGAAAGAAGGACTCAGTGAATTCCTGGAAGGTGATAAACTGGTACACACAGGCAGAGATAAACAGGCTGCCGGTGAAGTCAAAGGCTCACATGCCCAGCAGCTCCGGGAAAAGACTATTAAAGATCTTAAGACACAGGGTCAGAAGATTAAAGCCGGTAAGGTAATCAAAGAAAAAGGTGACAAATACGTAGGTCTTGCAGAGGAAATATTAAAAGGACAGGGACAATAATCGTGACGCGTGACGCATGAAGCGTGACGCGTGATACATAGAGTTGTCAGTAATGACTTTATTAATCACGAGACGTGAGACTCAGGTTTCACGTCTCGTGATTTTAAATGGTGTCAGAGATATATCACTGATTTTAGGTGTCAGGTGATGGGTGTCGGATTAAGAAGATTAAAACCTGGAGCTCAGAACCTGGAACTTGATTTTAACTGATGTCGAATTTACCGCTGTCAGTAAGGGGTTGTCAAGAAATAACCTCATCATATTTACAGTCTATATCGTAACGCGTAACGCGTAACGCGTTACGCGAGGATGATAACCATTCTAATAATTTGCCAGGGTTATTTTCTTACAGTCAGTAAGTAGAGCCTATCGGAAAAGTAATATTTATTATACACCCTTCCGGGTGGTGAGGCTCTGGGTCAACGAAGTCTCGGAAGGACAAAAAATATACCGTATTAACAGTAATTTGTAAATTAAATAAAGGGTATCTATAAAAAACTTCTGCCTGGCAGGCTCTGGAGAAGAAAAATTAGTTTTTTATACAGGAATTATTGAGGTGAGCATAAATAATAAATATCTGCTCTCGTGACGCGTAACGCG
>CAYSLJ010000161.1:0-15554 GCA_964431735.1 uncultured Synergistia bacterium
TACGCGTTACGCGTCACGATATAGACTGTAAATATGATGAGGTTATTTCTTGACACCCCCCACCTAAGGTCAGTAAATTCTAATAAGTTATAAAACTAAATATATATATATTATATCATATTCCTCCAGATTAAAAAATTATATAGTTTTCCTTTTCTTGCCAAAAATTTGCAACTATGGTATTATTGTAATCGTTCATCTATTAAGGTTTATTGGCAGTTTTTACGAAGCTTATCTAAAAAGTAATTTTTATTAAATTCACATTATTATACTGTTTGTAATCTTTAGAGATAGCTAAATAGCTTACTTATATTTTATGCAGGATGATTATGTTATATTTAGGCATTGTAACAGATATTGATAAAAACATCGGGAAAGCTGTTGTTTTACCTGTTTATGTGAAGGATTCCAATCTACCATGGAAAAAATGCAATGAACAAAAACATATAAGCTTAACCCTGGATCAGTATACACATGTAAACAGAAAAAATGAAATTATAAGATTTTCTTTTTACGATAATCTTCTGGAAATAGATCGAGCTTCCATTGAAATAATTGATTCGAAAAAATTTAAATATGTATTTGACATACCGGTAAATTACCCTCCTCTTCATTTTATTCGTTCCGTAAAAAAACTCGAAAATATTGAATTTAATATTAAAGAAGATTTTTTCTTAAAAGACAGTGACAGTATATATTCTTCCTTCAGAATATCTTCAGAATACACAAAGCTCATAAAAATTGAAAGCTCTTCCCATCATGTATTCAAATTGAGATTATATGACGCAGGTAACGAAGTTACACTTTTTACTTTTCCTGACATAAAAGGAGTTCCTCCAGGGTTAATATTAAAAGAAGACATGAATAAACTGGAGACATTGATGAAAGAAAAAAGCGATCTTATCTATATGTATGACCCGAAAGAAATAGTAGAGAAACATCAAATTCTTGAAAGCTTCAGCCTTGAAAATAAAAGTGGATTGGGACTCCTTATTAATATGTATAAAATGCAAATGGGAGAAAGAAAAATCCATAGGGAACTAAATGAATTAGACCAAGAGAAACAGAAGATGAACGAAAAAATAAGGGAAACTTCCATAATCAGGGAAAAACTCTCGGAAGAAATAGAAAAACTGCACAAAGAAAAAATAAAACTTCAACAAGTATATGAGCAAGAATTAAAGGATTACGAAGAAAAAAAGGAAGAATTGAGAAAGCAACTTGAAGATAGTGAAGATAAGATTGAAGCAAAAAGAGAGCAGATAAGTAAAGAAATAGAAGAAATGTTAAAGAGAAACTTGGAGAAAAAAGATGAAATATTTAAAGAAATCATTTTCCTGGAAAATAATAGCATTGAGACCAGAGAATATATAGAAGAACTGGAAAAAATAAAAACGCAGACAAAACTTGAATTAAATGAGATGCAAAAAAACAAGGAAAAATTATTAAGACTTGAAGAAGAACTCAAGGACAAAGAAGCAAAAATCATGGAAGATACTAAAATACTCGAAAGTAACAACAAAATTTTAAAGATAAAAGAAAATGTAATCAAGAACGAAATGGTAAAACTGGAACAGATAACAAAAGAAAAAACAATACTGGAACAGGAAGTAAAAAATTTAAAAGAAAATAAAGAGTTATTAACAGCTGAACTGGAACATACCAGAAAAGAGCTTGACCCTCTCAGTCAGGAATTAAGTGAAAAAAGATGGAAAATGGAACAGATTCAGGGTAAATTAAAAGAACTATCTATTAAAGAAGAAAACATAAAAGGGAATAATATAAAAATACTCATAGTGGAAGATAATAAATTAACAAGAAAAGTAACATCAAGTATTTTAATAAAACATAATTTTGATATTATAGAAGCAGAGAACGGGAATTCCGGCCTTAATCTTGCCCAGGAGAGACAGCCTGATCTTATTCTTATGGATCTTATGTTACCTGATATCAGTGGCTATGAAGTTACGGAAAAGCTTAAAAAATCAGAACAAACTGCCCACATACCGGTCATTGCTTTTTCAGCTCTGAATGAAACAGAATCTATAATGAAAGCAATGAAAGCCGGCTGCTGTGACTATCTTGTAAAACCATTTAAAATTCAAGAATTTCTTCAGAAAATATTTAAATTTATATCATCGGAAAAACTTGAAAGCATTAAACAACTTCAACAGATTCAGTGAAAAGTAAAGAGTGAAAACTACCCGTGACTCATTAGGCATTACGTATTACGCGTCACGCGTCACTATTATAGTATCACAAGGTTGCACATCACGATTACTACGTTCATGGACAATATTTCCCGCCACTACTGTCATATCTACAGATGTATTTAATATATCTTCACATGTGAAAATATCTCTGTCAAGGACTATCAAATCTGCCAGTTTACCGGGTGAAAGGGAGCCTTTTTTTTCATCTCCCGATGCCATGGCAGGTTCTGACGTATAGGCTTTAATTGATTCTTCAATATTTATACACTCTTTTCTATGCCAGGATTTTTCTTCTCTTTTATTAAGATACTTCCTATCAGTAGCAGCATAAATATTACTGAAAGGATTGAATTTTTCTACAGGCACATCTGAACCGAATATTAAATGACCGTTGTGCTTCAGTAACGAAGAAAAAGGATAGGCATATCTGCTCCTTTGCCCCCAGTACTTTTCAGCAAGAGGTATATCGTTTATTATGTGAACAGGCTGAACTGATGCAATAATATTATTCTCTGCAAATCTGGGTATATCTTCTGGCTTTAATATCTGGGCATGTTCAATCCTGTTTCTTATATTTTGTCTGCTGACGCCCATCAGTTTTCTCGAATGTTCAAAAGCATTTAAAACAATATGGTTGGCTCTGTCACCTATAGCATGTATTGCACAGCTTATTCCATTTGTATTTGCTTTATTTATAATATGTACAAGTTCTTCTTCTGTTATAATCTGTGTACCGCAATGAGACAGGCCTTCATAAGGTTCGAACATAGAAGCTGTCTGAGATCCCAGTGAACCGTCAGTAAAAATCTTTACACAGCCAATCTTTAAATAATCACTTCCAAATCCGGAAGCAATTCTGAGTTCTATCATGTTATCAAGTAAATCCAGAGGAAAATGCCATGTAACCCTGAAAGGCAACAGTCCGTCTCTATAAAGTTCCTGATAAACATTGAACTCAAAAGACCCTTCACAGATATGGATACCTGTAAGGCCTGCTCTGTGGGCTTCTTTAATGGCTTCTTTTACACTTTCTTTGTACTGTTCCAGGGAAGGTTTTTTTATATATTTTTTTACTTTATTTATTTCATTTTCATATAACAGGCCATTACTGTGGGTTTCCATAAATGCCATCTTCAGGGCAGCAGAGTTACACCAGAGACAGTGTCCGTCTTTACTGTCAAGAGCTACAGGGTTACGTTCAGTACATTTATCAAGATAATCTTTATGAGGAATTTCCCGTGACGGCCATTTATTTTTATTCCATCCCCACCCTGTAATCCATTCTCCTGAAGGAATTTCTGAAGATTTTTTTCTTACTGATTCTATTACATTATTTAAACTATTATTATCGTCTATTTCTATTCTGCATTTATTGTATTTATTAATAGCATATTCAGTAAAGTGAGTATGAGAGTCTGTAAATCCGGGAAGGACAGGTCTTCCTTTCAGATCTATCTTTCTATCTTCCCTTTTAACAAGAAAGGCAATTTCTTCCAGTTTTCCTGCTGATATTATATGTTCATTCATACAATAAATAGCAGAAAAAAATTTACCATTACTATAAATTTTTCCGTTGTAAAGCAATAAACCTTTCATAATACACGGTGAAGGGTGAAGGGTTAAAAGTTAATTTTCACTATTCACTTTTCACTACTTAATTATTTCACCTGTCTTTCTGCTCCAGAGCAAAAGATCCAGTTCGTCGAAATCCACTCCAATATCTTCTGAAAATTGTTTTAGTATCTCTTCTATAAGAAGATATTTTTTTCTTGTAGAAGGAGGTTTAGGGCTTTCCAGATAGCCGAATTCAGTGAGGCTTCTTAGAATATGTTTATCCAGAATACCATAACCTTTAAAACCGATATTACGTAGAAAATGACTGCCTTCTTTATAGCCAAGGCCTTTTATGCCCGGATTATCTGCAAAAAAATCTCTTCTTTCAATAATATTATCTTTAAAAGAATCTATTTTCTCTTTTAATTTAAAACCTGTAGTTTCTTTCAGATAATTTCTTGTATGAACTATATATTTTGCCCTTGCGTCAGGATACATATGATGTCCCCTTAATTTATCTAAAAAATCTTCACCGGAAGCAGTCATTACAATATCTTTTATTTCTTCAACACACCTGAGTCCCATTTTTGCACTTGCTCCTGCGGTAAAGATACAGAATACAAGTTCCAGAAATATATCTTTATCCGTTCCATGCTTATAAATCTCTTCAAAATCCTTCAGTCTCTGTTTTATTTCTCCTTTTTTCTTATCATAATAGAGTAATAATTCTTTCTTATATTTTTCTCCTACTGCCATGTTAAAAATCCTTTCTTTATCATGACGCGTAACGCGTAAAGCGTTATGCGAAAAGTAAAACTTATACAATTATACTATTTATCCCGTACAAATTCAATTACTGCCCATAACGGTATATATTTTTTTCTAGAACCTGCCAGGGGAAAGGATTTGAAAAAATATTATTTTTCCGATAGGCTCTAACTATAATAAAGAGGTTTACCGTAAATAATAGAGAATATTCATAAAATATTTTCAGTAACCGGTTACGCTTCAGGGAATCCTCCCGTCACTCGTTACGCATCACAAAAAAACAAGAAGGTGTATGTAAAAAATGTCTTTAACCAGGGTTGAAATAAACCTGAGTAATTTAATATATAATATCAAGCAGTTGAATAAAATCGTAGGAAATGGAACAAAAATAATGCCGGTAGTAAAAAGTAATGCCTACGGTCATGGTCTTGTCCCGGTATGTAAAGCTCTTATAAATGAGGATAAAAATCCTGTAGCTAAAAATATATATGGCTTCGGTGTAATTACCATGAAAGAAGTCATTGAGATTCGTGAAGGAGGCATAGAGAAACCTGTTCTTATTCTTGGCCCTATATCTTATGAAGAAATAGATGAAGCAATAAAATACAGGGCAACACTGGTAGTGTATGATCTGCCTTTTGCAAGGGAAATCTCAAACAGAGCAGTAAAAGAAAATATTCAGATATCAGTTCACGTGAAAATCGATACAGGTCTGGGGAGATTGAGTGTAACACCGGAAGAAGGTCCTGATTTTATCGAAAAACTTCTTAAAATGCCGGGACTTAATATAGAAGGGCTTTATACCCATCTTGCCGATGCGGAAGGAATAGATCAGAGTTATACACTCAGACAACTGGCGAGATTTAATAAATTAATTGACATACTTGAGAGAAAAAATATAAAAATACCTATGAAACATATGGCAGGCAGTGCGGCAGCCATGTTACTTCCAGAAACAAGATTTGACATTGCACGGATAGGTATATCCATTTACGGCCTCTGGCCTGCCGAAGAAACAAAGATTTTAATGATAGCAAAGGGCCAGAATATTTTAGACGTTCTTACAGATAGAGATATTCAGGCAAAAGGCGTAAACCTGCTGGCATATTTTTTAAAACCTGTAATGGAGTTTAAAACGACTGTCGTGCAGGTAAAAGATATTCCAGCCGGACATTGCATAGGTTACGGATGTACCTATGAAACAAAGAGACTGACCAGAGTAGCTGTAATTCCTGTAGGTTATGCAGAAGGTTTTGACAGGAAACTTTCAAATTGCGGAGAAATTCTTATAAGAGGTAAGAAAGCATCTGTTATAGGAAGAATATGTATGAATCTTACTATTGTGGATGTCACTGATATTCCCGGAGTTACGGCAGGAGATGAGGCAGTAATTATAGGTAAACAGGGTGAGCAACAAATAACTGCAGAAGATATGGCAGAAAAAATAGGAACAATTAATTATGAAATAGTAACAAGAATTAACTGGGATGTGCCGAGAGTATATATATGGTAAAAGAGTGAATAGTGAATAGTGAATAGTGAAGGGTGAAGAGTGAAGAGTGAAGAGTGAAGGGTGAAGGGTGAAGAGTGAAGAGTGAAGGAGAGTGAAGGATGAATTTTACGCGTGACGCGTCACGATTATAACATCACGCATCACTGCACATAAGAATGGAGGTGGCAGCAGTATTCGGTATATTACCGGTCACTTGCTGAAAAAATGAATTATTTCTCTTTAGATTTTGATTTACAAAAACTCATAGATAACATAGGTCGTGTAGCCAATTATTTCTGGGAAAGAGACTGGGCAGGAGGTAATGCGGGAAATATATCCGTTCAACTTAAGGATTTTAAGGAAATACATAATAACGTACACTGTAATGGCGGTAAATTTACCGCTCCTTTTCCGATGCTGGCAGGTGATTATTATATAGTTACAGCTTCAGGAAGAAGGATGAGAGATATATTAAATAAACCGGAAGAAAATCTCTGCATAGTCCGTATTGATGACAGAGGGGAAAGTTATAACGTTCTATGGGGATGTAAAACTGGTAGATTTCCGACGTCGGAATTTACTTCTCATCTCGGTGCTTATAATGTAAGAAAAGAAACTGGTAATCCCGTATCGGTAGTTATGCATACACAGCCCCTTGATATGATAACTCTGTCTTTAATACCTGAATATCAGTCTTCTGAAAAATTTTCCGAACTTATATGGAAAATGCAGCCGGAAACTATAATAAATATACCTGAAGGGATAGCATTTCTGGATTACGAAATACCGGGAAGTGAAGAACTTGCAGCAAAAACAGTAAAGGCTTTCAGAGACGGTTTCAGGATTCTTCTATGGGCAAACCATGGTGTAATAGCTGCTGGGAATGACCTTGATGAAGTACTTGATTTAATAGATCATGCAAATTCTTCATCTGTTATAGCTCTTAAATTAATGGAGGCAGGTTATAATCCGAGAAATCTCGGCTTAAAAAATAATAATCTCACTGATTTATGCAGAAGATTTAATTTAAAGAACTCCCCTTTTTATAGCATATAAGATTTCTATAAAGGATTTTCAGGTATTTAAATAGAATAGTATATACTCTGTTCCGTAAAACTCAAGAAGAGAGGTATCAATTGTAGTGGATCCGAAAATTTGTCCTAATTGTAGTAATGAAAACAGAATGGATGCAAAATTTTGCAAAAACTGTGGTTTTGATCTTATGGAAAACGATAATCAGAGTAAATCTCCTGTAAAATTCTGCCCTCAATGTAAAAATCCCAACAGATCTTCTGCCAAGTTCTGTTCTGTATGCGGCCACAGTTTTATAGAAATAGCTTTTACAGGTATATTATCTACCGGTACAATACTGGTTAACAGATATGAGGTCATAAACCTTATTAAATCAGGAGGAATGGGTGCTGTATATAAAGTAAGGGATCACAGAATGCTTGAGCTATGTGCCATAAAAGAATTAATAGCCACTTTTTCAACAGAAGAACAGCAGGAATACAGTCTGAAAAGATTTAATGAAGAAGGAAAAATGCTTGCAAATTTAAACCATGCAAATCTTCCCCGTGTTACAGATCTTTTCATTGAAAGAGGGCGTTATTATCTTGTTATGGATTTTATAGATGGAAAAGACCTGGATACAGTATTAAAAGAAAGAAAAAAACTTTCAACAGAGGAGACTCTTACTTATACCCTTCAAATTCTTGATGTTCTGGATTATTTACACACACAGAACCCTCCTATAATTTACAGGGATTTGAAACCTGCGAATATTATGATCAGAACAAGGGATCAGAGAGCTATGCTTATAGATTTCGGCATAGCAAGAACTGTTGAAGAAGAAGGAAAGAAAACCAAAATAGGTACTCCTCAGTACAGTCCACTGGAACAATTCAAAGGTATGGTAGAACCGAGAAGTGATATATATTCTCTTGGTGCAACGATGCATCATCTTATTACAGGTATAATGCCTGCTCCTATGGCTTTTCAGTTTGATCCTGTAACAAAATTCATTCCTGAATTAAGTAAAGAGCTTGAAAAAATAATAGAAAAAGCTGTGCAGACAGACATTGATGCCAGATATTCATCTGCCAGGGAAATGATGGAAGATGTAAAAAAAATTCTTGAGAAAGATAAAAAACTACCGATTGTAGAGATAGCAGTTGAGAAAGTTCCATCCAGAGAAAAAACTCAGAAAGAAAAAATCGAAATACCGCCAGAAGAAGTAAAAATCATAGAATTTCCTGCCAGAGAAGAACTGGTTTCTATTGCAACTGGCAAAGAAAAAATATCAATAATTAAAAGAAGCGAAAAAACTAAAAAACTGGTTTCATCTATTATCCCCTGTGACGAAAAGCTTGATATACACCCTTCTTCATCTGAAATGATATTAATTCCTGCAGGTTATTTCTGGATGGGTGGACAGGAATGTGAATATGACAGTACAAGAAAAGGTAATTTCGAAATAAACCGCAAAGGGCAGCACAGGATTTATACTGAAGCATTTTATATGGATATTACTCCTGTTACCAATGAACAGTACAGGATGTTCGTAGAAGAAACAGGATATAACAGTGAAGGTGACTGGGAAAAATATTTTACTGAAGGTAAGGAAGGTCACCCTGTTGTAAATGTTACATGGTATGATGCAGAAAGCTATGCCAGATGGGCTAAAAAACGTCTGCCTTCAGAAGCTGAATGGGAAAAAGCTTCCCGCGGAGGAGATGGAAGAAAATGGCCATGGGGAAACCTATGGGATGAAAAGAAATTAAATTCCAGAGAAAGTAAGCAGGGAAATACAACAGATGTAAAACAATATCCCCGGGGAGACAGCGTATATGGGATAATTGATACAGTAGGAAATGTATGGGAATGGACTTCTGACTGGTATTTTCCCTATCCCTATGAAGGCCCCTATATAAGTGTGGAAGGGGATAAAAAAGCCCTCAGAGGCGGCTCATATAATGACCCGAAGGATAAATGCACATCAGATTCCCGTAACTGGGGTTTTCCTGAAAACAAAAGCGCTTTCAGGGGATTCCGATGTGCAAAAGATGTTAACTAGTGTCGAACTTCTGTGTCCGATATCGATATGTAAATTTGTAATACTATTTCTCCTGAAAATATATCTTTATGGGAGAGATTTATCATAAATGTCATCTATCAATAAAAGTGCTTTATCCTGTTAATATCAATAATCATATAAATCTCTGTCACTTTCTATAAAGAATAAAAACAGGAATACCTATCTCTACATGTTCATAAAGCCACCGTGCATTTTCCGGTGAAAGTCTTATACATCCATGAGATGCAGGTTGACCGAGATAATCCAGATAATAGGGATTTTCCCACAAATCAAGGGCATGGATGCCATAACTTCCGCTCCGGGCTATTTCCAGCCAGTATGGCATCTGAGCATTGTATGCAGCAGATACAGGGCATGGTATTTTGGCATATATCATTGTATTCATTAAAGGAGTTGTACCGCCTGCTCCGGTAGAGCATAGAAATTCCTTATGAAAAGACCCCCATAAATTATAAAAATGTAATCTCTGCGTATCCAGTTCAATAATTATACATTTTTCACATTCAAATATGACAGAAGGGTAATAAGTGGAGGCTATTACCCATTTAGAAGATAACAGAATTAATAATAAACACAAAAACAATAATTTTCTCATAAATCCATCCTTAGCTATAAAAATTATAATGAGTAGTGAGTTAAAACTTATTTCCACTCACTACTCACCACTCACTACTCACTATTTAAACAATGTTATCATTTTATTTTTCTTCTTTAAGATATCTCCTTCAAGAATACTCAAATATTCTCCGAGTCCTTTATCTAAAAGACCCTGTTTTACATAAGACCATCCGAGAGCTTCTATTGCCCATTCATTATCAGGATTCGATTTTTTAAGTTCTTCATAAAAACCTGTTACTTCTTTAAGATGCTCCGGTTTTTCCCTGATCATATTTTTATAACGTAAAATCTTTTCCTGGATGGGTGATAGTTGCTTTTTTATTTCTTTCCCTCTATCAGGTAATTTATTCTTAAAATTTTCTACTATTTTTTTTGCTACCTCTTCAGACAAATACTCTTTAGTAAGGCCTTCAGGAATTTCTTCTTCATCAAATTGGCTTATAAATTTGTCTGTAATCTTTTTTATAGTATCTCCTTCTATGATTGCTTTTAATTTTTTCTCATCCATTTGCTGAATATTAAGTTCGACAAGTTCCTGGATTACTTCATTGGCCAGTTCGTCTATATATTCTTCTTCTGTAATTTCAACTTCTTCTATTTCAAGTTCTTCTTCAAGTTCCTCCTCAACTTCTTCTATTTCTTCTTCCTCTTTCTCCGGTGATTGTTTTTCATCTTTATCTACATAAGTACTTTCAACAACCTGAAGTTCATCTGAAAATTCTTTTTCTGACTGTGCTTCTTCTGCACCTTCTACCAGAAATGCAGCAATATCATCCTGCAGAGGAGGAGGGTAACCTCTGGCAACCTGCTTTATTGAATCTAAAATAACAGCCATTCCCGAATCTTTTCTTAAATATCCTATTGCACCGGCACGAAAAGCATTTACAACATTCATCTTATCACCGAAAGCTGTAAGTATGACGATTTTCAGAGAAGGATTGTTTTCTAAAAGTCTTTTTGTAGCCTGTATTCCATCGAGTCGTGGCATTGCAATATCCATAAGAATAACATGAGGAGGGGACTGAAGTTTTTCTATCTCTTCAACTGCCTCCATACCATTGGAAGCATAACCTATAACCTCTACTTCAGCTGACCTGTTAAGGATTGTACTCAGAACTCTCTGATAACTCTGATTGTCTTCGGAGAAGAAGACTCTTATTTTCTGACCTTCTTTCCAGGTAATAACTTTTTTCCCTGAAGGAGGAGGTTCTAACGTATTTGTTTCATAACGGGATGTAAGATTTCTGCCTATGGCAGTAATAGAAACAACTTCTTCCGGTCTGATTTTCCTGGTTTTCTGGATAGCCTCTTTAGGAGGTTCTACTTCTCTTACCTTTAAGTTCTCAATATCTTCCTGTTTCTCCTGATTTTCTGCATTTTTTGCTTCCTTTCCTTCAAAAAAAGCCCATTTTGCAGCACCATCTTCTTTCCAGGCACCTTTAAAAAACATATCACCTACTTTACGATTTTTTTCTTCAATAGAAAGTTCGTCACCGGAATCTTTATCAGTTTTTATAAGAGCCAGTAAGTCTGTTTTAAATATATCTGTCCAATTTTTTTTACTCATTTAATAATTAATTCATCTCTTCCTTAAGATAATGAGCAACTTCTTTATGAACAGGCCTTCCTCCGCGGGCTGCCTGTTTTATAGCTTCTCTGATTAGCGGTAATCCTGCATCTTTTCTTAAAAAGCCAGTAGCACCTGCATCAAAAGCACCCTGAACATGTAATTTATCTCCAAAAGCAGTTAACATAACTATTTTTAGAGAATTATTAAAGGCTAAAATCTCTTTTATGGCCGATATACCATCCAATCTTGGCATAGCAATATCCATTAAAACAACATCAGGGACTGTATCCAGTTTTTTTATTTTTTCGACAGCATCTCTGCCATCTATAGCCCAGTCCAGCAATTCCATATCATCACTTTTCTCCAGAAGTTTCCGGATAATTATCTGAAAACTTCTGTTATCTTCAGCAAAAAAAACTTTTATCTTATTCTTATTACCTGTAACTTCTCTCTGATCTATTAAACCATCTATTACAGCTTCCTCTTCTGTCTGATATCTACTTCGAGTTCGTCCCATTTCAGTAATTGAAACTACTTCTTCTACAAGCTTCTCTTCCGAAGAAACTTCTTTTACTATAATTTCCTCTGGCTTTTCCGCTGTAAATTCTTTCTTTTTCTCTGTTTTATTCTGGCCTGAAGAGTCACATAATGCTTCTAAATTTTCTTTTGCAATATGTTCGTTTAATTTAACAGTGCTGTATAAGGTATTGTCTTTTTCTTCAAAAAAAGCCCACTTTGCGACTCCTTCTTCTTTCCAGGCACCGCTGTAATAAATCTTTGCAACATCTTTACCACATTCATCAGTACATGGAACTTCTGTACAAACAGGCTTATCTGTTATAATACATGCCAGCAAATCTGTTTTTAATAAATCTTTTATTTTCTTAAAAATACTCATAATATTATGTAACTGTTCAAAATAAAACTACGATAATTATAGCAAGACATTAAGATAAATACAAGACAATCAGTATTACTCTTTTAGAATATTTTTAACAATACTCGACACAAAAATTAATTTATAGTATAATGCTTGACGTAAGGAAAGTAAATAAACTTTTACATAAAATTGAGGTTTTTATAGATAAAAAATTATTCAGCTCAGAAATATTTTTTATGATATAATATTTTTAAAGAATAGAGGAATTAAAAGAGGAAATTCAGAATAAAACAATGATTTTATCACTAAAAACCATGAGACCGGTTCGGTCATAACAAAATATGAGAATTTGTTCCTCCTGTCACGCGTTACGATTCTCATATAAATTCAGAAAGGGTTTTACCTTGTGGAGTGTACTTTTTGTGGAAATATAAATGACCCGTCAAGTCGTTTCTGTAATAGCTGTGGAAAGCCGCTGAGAAAAACAACAGGTTCTACAGGCAATATTAATCCTTACCAGACAGTTGTCCCTTCATTATCTATGTTTTCAAATAGAATTCCTGCGCCTGACGGGAAAGTAGATTCCAGAGGTAATACTCTTATGGTCCATTCAGACGGAACCATTATAAATAATAAATATTCCCTTTACTATCTCACGGCAGGGGGAATGGGTGCTATTTATATGGCCCAGGATATCAATGATAATAAATGGTATATTATAAAAGAAGCAGCGTCTACAGATAGAGAAGAACAGCTCAAACTCATGGTGTTCCTTACAGAAGAAAGGGCAACTTTAATTCGCCTTAAGCATCCTTCTATCGTAAGGGCCTATGATTTACTTATAGAAGGTGGCGCATGTTATCTTGTAATTGAATATATTGACGGAAGAGTAATGGAACATATAATTGAACAAAATATGCCTGAATTTCTGCCGGAAGAAGCAGTTGTTAACTGGGCAATACAGATTGCTGACGCTCTGGATTATCTTCACAATCAGGATCCTCCTATTATATATAGAGATTTAAAACCTGATAATCTTATGGTAGATAAAGAAGGTAATATTAAAGTAATTGATTTCGGAGCCACAAGGGTTTATAAAGAAGGAAAAGAAAGGGATACAAGAGCAATAGGCACTGCAGGATTTGCCGCTCCGGAACAATATGGTTCGGGCCAGACAGATGCACGTTCCGATATATACAGTCTGGGTGCTACAATGCACTACCTTCTGACAAACCGTTATCCCGGTGAGATGCCATTTGTTTTTCCTCTTGCAAGATCTATTAATCCGTCTGTTTCAGACAGAATAGATCTTATCATACAAAAAGCAGTTCAGCCTGATATGAAAAATCGATTTGCCAGTGCACTGGAGATGAAGATAGCTCTTTCAGGGGAAGACGGAGAGAAATGTTCCGTATGTTTAACAATAAACAAAAAAGGTTATAAATTCTGCAAAAAATGCGGTGACAAACCTTCCAGACAGGGAAAAGATAAAATTACAGTAGAACCTTCAGAGACCCCTGAAATAACCGGAAGTGAAACAGTCGGTATAAAAACATCTGATTATAATACTCATATGCAATTACCTTCCGTAACAAAGACAACATCAACAGTGAGAATGAAAATACCTGATACAAAGGATTATAAATCAACCGATTTACCTCTCGTAGACCATTCCTACAGAGAGGAACCGACTTTAATAAAAGAAGTAAAGACAGAGTTTAAACCTTTTACCTTCAGAAATGGTTCCAGAGCATATAATATTAACGAACTCATTGATATATGCAGAAAATATCCAGATGTGGGCAGATATCATCTGCGAAATTGTGAATTTACTCCATGGCTTGTCAGTATGGGAATACCCGATTATGCACTTGAAGAAACAATACTGGAAGTATATCATCCTGAATGTGATCTGGTATGTTTCTGTGCTATAATTGCGGAATTTCTGGAACATATGAAATTAAAAAAAGTACTTCCTGATATGGATGAAGAAAGCCTGATAAGAATAGCCCGAAAACATAACTTAACCTGCCTTCTTCCTGAAATCCCTGAAGAAGAAGTTTATACGGAGAAACCGGATGAAAAGCCCGCCGTTACAAGAGTTCTTCCTGAAATAATAAAAAATGACATTGATCAGGTTGATATGATATTAATAAGGGCAGGTAATTTTCTCATGGGAAAGCAGGGAGGTCAGAATAATCCCAGGCATACAGTTTATCTGGATGATTATTATATAGATAAATACCCTGTTACAAATCTACAGTATGAAAAATTCGTAAAAGAAACTAAATATAAAACTGAAGGTGATTATGGAAAATATTATTCTTCAGGAGCAGGTAACTATCCTGTAACATGCCTTACCTGGAATGATGCATGTGCTTATTTAAAATGGACAGGTAAAAGGCTTCCTACAGAAGCAGAATGGGAAAAAGCTGCTGCAGGGCCGGAAGGTCGACTATATCCCTGGGGAGAAACATGGGATCCCAATAAATGTAATAATCTTAATATTACCAGGAAAGATATAATAGCCCGTATGATGAATATAAATAACAACAGAGGTACCATACCTGTAGGTATAATTCCCGAAGGTGCAAGTATTTATGGAGTGGAAGATATGGCCGGTAATGTATGGGAATGGTGTGATGACTGGTATGAAGATAATTATTACACAAAAAGTCCTTCCTCAAATCCTCAGGGGCCTTCTACAGGTAAATATAAAATCGCCAGAGGCGGTTCGTGGAAGGCAAATTATGACTACTTTTTTCAATCCTCTAACAGAAGATGGGCATCTCCTCAGGACCGTATTACATTCTGCGGTTTTCGAGGCGTAAAAGACATAACATAATCAATCGTTCCAAGTAACGCGTGCCAGGTGGTTTGTAATGCGTATTACCTCACTACTCATGACCGCTCCAGATAAGTTCATACCCATTTCTAAAACCTGTCCATGTCCGGACTCTTCCGGAAAAGATATGATCCTGTTGCGTAGCAAACTGATTTTGCAGACTGTTAATATTTTAGCGTCTATATAATTTATAACTCTCTTTTAATACGGCATATCTTTTCCTCCAGAGCCCGGACAGGGACAGGAGCGTGTTCCATATTTTTTGGATATCAATTTACCTGTTACGATACTCAGAACCGCTCCAGATAAATTCATACCCATTTCTAAAACCTGTCCATGTCCGGACTCTTCCGGAAAAAATATGATCCTGTTATGTGGCAAACTGGTTCTGATTATACAAATAATCTTAACTACTGACCTGAGCATAAGCATTTAATAAAGGTCTTCCTCCCGTCACGCGTTACGCGTTACGCGTCACGCGTCACGAGAGCATATATTTATTATTTATGCTCACCTC
>CAYSLJ010000162.1:0-15449 GCA_964431735.1 uncultured Synergistia bacterium
CGCGTGACGGGAGAAGACAGATTTACTGATTGTTCAATTTTGTAAGAACATTGAATTTATGAAAGAATTTATAATTACAGATAAAAAAATACAGATCTGGCTTGTAATAAGTGTTTCCTTCAGTGCGTTTATAACACTGCTCGATGATTATATACTCAGTATTTCCCTTCCTACTATTTCTTCTTATTTCAATGTAAGCACAGGTACTGTTACATGGCTGCTCCTGAGCTATCTTTTAATCATGAGCAGCACCCTTCTTATATTCGGAAAACTGGGAGATAAGATTGGTTTAAAGAAAATTTTTATCGCAGGCTATATATTTTTTACAGCAGGGAGCCTTCTCTGCGGAATTTCCATTAATATTTCCATGCTTATATTATCCCGTGTTATTCAGGGACTCGGCGGCGCCATGCTCTTTGTTACAGGTTTTGCCATTATGTCTAAATTTCTGCCGTCACATATTATGGGATGGGCATTCAGTATGATATCAGCCTTTTCTGCTGCTGGTGTTACAGTAGGTTCCCCTCTGGGAGGTTTCATAACTGCATGGCTTAACTGGAGGTGGATATTTTTTGTAAATGTTCCTGTCTGTCTCGTTGCAATTATTATTTCCTGGAAGGTAATACCTGATGAAAAGAAAATAATACCTCCTGATTTTCTGTATGGCTTTGATATAACCGGAAGTTTTTTGAGCTTCTTATCTCCATTTTTACTGCTCTATGGACTTAATAGAGGAGGCGAAGCAGGATGGACATCTTTTACGGTTATAGCATGTATTGTTATATCATTAATTTTATTTGTAATTTTTATCTTATGGGAGAAACATGTAAAGGAACCTATCATGGATCTGACTATTTTTAAGATAAAATCTTTTTCATCTGCCAATATATCTACTTTTCTTGCGGTTATGACACGGTCAGGTCATATGCTTCTCATACCTTTTTATATGCAGTTCATAAAGGGGCTTACTCCTGAAAAAGCAGGTATGGCTTTGATTGTATTTTCCTGTGTATATACTGTTTCATCCCTTATAAGCGGCAGAATGGCTGATAAAATAAATCCTTTTTATCTTTACTCTATTGCTATGATACTGGGAGGAGCTTCCTGTATTACCTTCTGTTTTACCCTTAACAGTCCCGGTCTTTTGAATCTCTTTATTTTTCTCATATGGTTTGCCGTAGCATTCGGCATGTTTATGTCACCCAATAATAAATACGTTATGAGTCTTATACCTCCTGAGAAAAAGGGGAGTGCTTCCGGTGTTTTCAATACTGTAAGCAGTCTGGCCCTTGTCATGGGAGTCTGTATTTTAGAAGCTGTTTTTTCTTCTTCTCTTCCGGAAAATATTTCCTCTTCGAGTCTTTCTGTAGCAAAGATTCCTTCCCATATATTACTGAGAGGATTTTTCAATGCCTATCTTCTGGCAGGATTGTTCTGTTTTTCTTCAGGGATTATATCTTTAATAAGAGGAAGCAGCCAGCCGGTATTGAAGAAGAAATAAAGCTCATAGCTGAAGGCTTACCAAATTTCATTTCTTAGTATCATAACAGATAAATTAGTAACCAGAATCTTATTCATCGTGACGCGTAACGCGTAACGCGTGACGGGAGTAAAAACGTTATGTATAAATATGATACATAATTTTTTTGGATACCTTTTTACCTGGAGCGGTACTTAGGGACTGTAAAAAAATAACTCTGTCAAATTATGGTTATTGTCCTCGCGTCACGCGTCACGCGTTACGCGTCACGATTGAAAATATGATAAGGTTATTTTTTTACAACCCCTTATTACAAAGATTGTTCTCTATCGTTCTTTATTATTTCTAATAATTTTTTTGCTTTCTCCGTATAAAGTTTGATACTGTTGAAATCAGGAATGGTAAGAGTTTTTTGCATTAAAATACCATCGTTTTTAAACCATGCCGGTATATAACCTCCCAGGAAATAACCTTTTTTTCTGAGTTTTTCTATTATTCTCCCTGCCCATGGTTTTCCAAGATTAATAAAAAATTGAAATATGAGAGTATTATTGTTTCTTCCCTTTTGTTCCAGATCTTCTAAAACCATATCAAAATCGCTGCCTCCCATGATAACATTAAACCTTCCCACAGAGGCATAGGGGAAGAAATTAACAGATATGTTGCTTTTTATATCACATGGAATTGGCTCTGTCGAATATGTAATGGTTCTCTGAATATTCAGATCACTCAATATATAATCTATTTCTTTTCTATAAACAGAAGGAATAAATACTTCCTGTTTACTGTCATTATAGGGGTGGAGCTGTATGATACATGATACTCTTCCGGGAGCACTCTGTTCTTTTGTATAAGCTTCCTGAGGCATGACATCAATTTCAATTGCCACATCAGCTGCCTCGCTCCGTGATGCAATCTTCTGTGAAATAATATGGTTACATACCGATTCTCCATAAATACCGTCAATGGTTAACCGGGGTATAAGTATATCAAAAATATATCTGTTAATTTTATAAATAGCAAAGGTTTTTCTATAGGATGGTAATACCAGATATTGACCTCCTTCATAAAGATCCCGGTTGGGAGGAGAACTTCGATACATGGCTCCATGGGCTATAATATCTCCTTTTTCAGTCCTGCCTACAATGGAATAAATATTCCCTTTTTGATTTTCTTCTGTGATCCTGTCCGGCATATAATATGTTTCTATCGGATAAGCTGAACCGTATATAGCATGGAAGAGATGAGCAATTCCTTTTGCATCTTCAGGTCTGAACAGGTCTATTTCAAAAGATTGATTGGGCTCTATAGTAATATCATGATTGATTCTCATTGTTTTTACAACTCCTTATTTATAAATAGCAAGACGGAGCATTAAATTACCTGATGTATTTCTCCTGTATTCCGCACTTGCTCTTATATCATCTACAGGTTTTACGGATTTTTTTACCCTTTCCGATGCCATTTTAAGATTTTCTATCGAAAGAGTTTTACCGTTTAATATTTTATCAATTTCAGGTGACCTTACAATTGTAGTACCCACACTGCCCCAGGCAAATCTGGATTTTTCTATTATTCCGTCAGTGTTGATTTTTAAGAGAGCTGCAAAACTTGCAATTGAAATAGCAAGAGATTTCCTCTGTCCGACTTTCTCAAAATGGTGAATATTAAATTCAGAAGGTTTTTTTATAACTATACCTGTAAGGATTTCTCCGTCTTTTAAATCTGTTTTGCCGGGCCCTTTTATAAAATCTTCAACAGGAATTTTTCTTGTTGAATCTTCTGACGTTACCTCAAGTTCTGTGTCAAAGAGATAAAGAGGGGGAAGACTGTCTCCGGCAGGGGAGGCAGTACAGATATTTCCTCCTATAGTTGCCATGTTTCTTATATTATGCCCTCCAATTTCACTCATTGCTTTTACAAGTAATGGTATTTCTTTTTTTACAACAGGATTATAGATAATCTGATTGATAGTTGTACCGGGGCCAATCCATATATTATCACCACAGTCTTTTATGCCTTTAAGTTTTTCAATATCTTCTATAAATATTAATGTATGTTCCCTGTATCTTTTTTTTACCAGAAGGTCAGTTCCTCCTGCACAGATCAATGGAGACGGCTCTTCTTTTAAAATTTTCCACATTTCTTCTAATGTTTCGGGCATAAATATTTTTTTTATGGTTTTTTCCCGGTAAATATGTGATGTGTGACGGTGCGGGGCACAATTCGCCGGTAACTGCTCACTGCTCACTGCTTCTATGGCATCTACAATCTTTTGATAACCTGTACATCTGCAAAGATTTCCGCTTATACCTTTCCTTATTTCTTCTCTTGAAGATTCTGGATTTTTCTCCGTTATATCCAGTGCTGTAAGAACCATTCCCGGTGTGCAGAACCCGCACTGAACTGCTCCATATTTAATAAAAGCTTCCTGGAGGGGATGAAGTTTTCCCTTTTGAGATAATCCTTCAATTGTAGTAATATGTTTCCCGTCAATTTGAGGAGCTACCATAAGACAGGCTAGGCGTGTTTCATTATTAACAAAAACAGTACATCCTGAACATTCACCTGAACTGCATCCTTCTTTTGTGCCTGTAAGTCCCAGATCTTCTCTTATTATATCTATTACTCTTCTGTCATATGGTACATCTATTTCAATATTTTTTCCATTAATAATAAAGGAGATTTTCATAACGTTTTTCTCTTTTCTAACATTTTTTCACCTGTAAATGGCGCCTCTTTTATATAAATCCCACATGCATCATATATAGCGTTTGCTACAGCAGGTAACGGGCCATTTATACCTATCTCACCTATGCCCTTCATACCGAAAGGCCCTGACATTTCATTTGTCTTTACAGGGATTGAAATTATATCGGGAATATCCATAGCTCCCGGTATTATATAGGTAGCAAGGTTATCTGTCAGAATATGTCCCTTTTTAACAATAAAATCTTCCATTATGGCATAGCCCAGTCCCTGTGCGACAGAGCCATGAACCTGCTGGTCATATATAATTGGATTTATTACCTGACCTCCGTCTGTTACGGCAAGATATTTTTTTATTTCTATATGTCCTGTAAGTTCATCTATTTCTATATATACAAGATGGGCGCCATAGGAAAATATTATATGAGGAAACCCGAAAAGAAGTCCTTCCGACGAATGTGGAACTTCTTTACATACAGGTGCGACATAGTGATTTACACAGATTCGTTCAACATCTTTCATATATGTTCCGAGTTTTTCCAGAGAAATTTCTCTTCCATCCTGTTTGTTAACGACTTTACCGGGTATTAATTTGAGATTATCATCATTATCTGTAAAGAGAAAAAGGCCTGCTCTGTTTATAAGAGTCTCTTTTAAATCCTCACAGGCTTTTATGAGGGCTTTCCCGTAGGTATATGTGGTACGGCCAGCAGTAGAAGAGCCTGAAGGATGGGAGATTGATGTGTCAGGTTGGATAAGTTCCATATCTTCTGTATTCTGTGATAGAATTTCTCCTGCTATTTGAAGAAATGTAGGAGAATTTCCCTGTCCCATATCTGAAACACCGTTATATACTCTGATTTTACCTTTTTCTGTAAGTTCTACCTTTGCTATGGCACTGTCTCTTACATTTTTTCCGTAACCTGCGGCATTGAATACAGCTGCCAGCCCTGTTCCTCTCTTTTTAAAAACAGATGCTTTCTTTTTCCATTCCTCTTTTTCTTTCCAGATGGAGTGATTTTTTATTGTTTCAAGACATTCCTTTATACCGGTAGAGTGGGGCAGAGTTACTCCAGAACAGTTTTTATCTCCTTTTTTTAGAGCATGTTTCAGCCGGAAATCCAGAACATCGACAGATAGTTTTTCTGCTATTCTGTTTATCATAGCTTCAAATGCAAAGCTTACCTGTGCCACACCGAATGCTCTCATAGCACCTGCTACAGGATTATTTGTATAAACACACCATCCTTCAATAAGTGTATTGGGGATTTTATAAGGTCCTCCGGCATGTTCCATGGCAAGCTCTAAAACTTCTCCTCCGAGATGGGCATAGGCACCGGTATCAAAATAAAGACGACAGTGGAGACTATGAAGAGTTCCGTCCTTTGCTCCCACTTTATAGTGCATTGTTGCCCTGTGCCGTTTGTACCCTCCGAGAAAACTTTCTTCTCTGTCCCATACCATTTTTACAGGTCTTCCTCCCGAGTTGAGTGCTGAAAGAGCCAGCAGACACTGTACTGTTGAACCGTCTTTCCCTCCGAAGGCTCCTCCGAGACAGGGGCTTATGATGCGGATTTTTTCTACCTGAAGTCCGAGTGCATGGGCAATTTCAAATCTGTCTCTGAAAGGTGCCTGGGTGGATATGGTCATAACAATAGTTCCATCTTTTTCCTCACAGGCCAATCCATTTTCCGTCTCCAGAAAACCATGAGCCTGAACGGGCGTTCTAAAAGTTTCCTCTATGATTACATCACATTCTTTAAAAGAATCTATAGCTTCTCCTGTTTTTATAGTTCCATGAACAAGAATATTTCCGTTTTTATTTTCCTCATGTACCAATGGCGCATCACATTTCATTGCCTGTTCAGTATCAAATACTGCCTCTAAAGGTTCAATATCGATTTTTATTACTTCAAGAGCCTCTTTAAGTATATCTTTACTTTCTGCCAGTACAAGAGCTACAGGATCGCCTGAGTATCGAACTTTACTGTCTGCAATAACGGGCATATCTTTATGAATGATTCCCTGTCTGTTTGTCCCGGGAACATCTTTACCTGTAAGTATTTTGACGACACCGGGTATTTTTTCTGCAGATGATACATCAATATGTTTTATTTTTCCATGTGGAAGTCCGGCTCTTTTAACTCCTGCCCAGAGCATATGTTCCATATAACAGTCTATGGCAAATTTTTCTTCCCCTGTCACTTTAGTTCTGGCATCAAATCTGGGTATGTTGGTTCCTATAATACTTTTCAATTACTCACCGCTTTCGATATAATCGTGACGCGTAACGCGTAACCCGTGACTGATGGTTCGTGATGCGTATTTTCACCGGTACCGGGCGATCACATGGTGTCGCCCCTGCTATTCACTCTTCACCCTTCACTTTTCACTCTTCACCCTTCACTTTTCACTCTTCACCCTTCACTCTTCACCCTTCACTTTTCACTCTTCTAGTATCTTCTTTAAAGCCTCAACAAAAGCTTCCATCACAGGTATAGTCGAAATAGTTACCCTTATATAATTGGGGAATCTAAAATCTGTCATACTTCTTATCATTATACCATTGTACATAAGTTTTTTATATGCCAGTGTATCACTCATAGGCAGGCGGATCATCATAAAATTTCCTTCACCCGTAGTATGTAACAGATTCATTCTGTCTATTTCGTAACCAAGAAATTCTTTCCCTTCTCTTGTCATTTTTCTGGTTTTTTCTATATGTTCTCTATTATTTTCAAGAGCTGCCACTGCCGCAATCTGTCCAATAGTATTGACTGAATAGGTAATATAAGTTTTCCTTATAATATCAACAGTGTTCATATCTCCCACCAGGTAGCCGATACGAAGACCTGCAAGACCGTACATCTTGGAGAAAGTCCTTATAACTACCAGATTGGGATAGTCCTTTATTAAATTAATCCCATTCGGATAATCTCCGTTTTCTACGAATTCACAGTATGCTTCATCTAAAATTACTATCTGGTTTTCATTTATAGTATTTAAAAAATTACGAAGAATTTCTGTTGTCCAGTAAGTGCCTGTAGGATTATTGGGATTACAGATGGCAATAATTTTACTTTTTTCATCAATAGCTTTTAATATAGCTCTGTCATCAAAAGTGAAATCCTTTAGAGGTATAAGCTTTACTTCTATACCGGAAAATTTTGCAACCCATTCGTAAACAGCAAAGGTTTTATCTGCTGTAATGATATTATCACCGGCAGTACAGAAGGCTTTGATAATAGAAGTAATTATTTCATTTGCTCCGTTGCCTGTCATTATTTGATTCCTGTGGAGGCCATGTGTTTCCGCCAATTTTTCTCTTAAATAAAAACCGTCTCCGCTGGGATAGATGGAAGATTTTAATGGAGAAAATTTGGTAATAGCTTCACAGGCAGAAGGTGGAGGGCCAAGATGGTTTTCATTGTTATTAAGGCGAATAAGTCCGGTTATACCATATAACTTTTTCAGTTCTTCATCAGGTTTACTCGGTATATACGGTTCAAAATCATGTAAATATGATGGAACAAGCCTGTCAATTGATTTCATATTGAAAAATCACCAGATCTGATTTGCCGCCATAGGGAAAGAGTAACCTGGGGCTGAAGTTATGTTTTACTAAATCAGTTATAAATTCTACCTGCCATGATGAGGCAAGATCAATAAAACAGAAAATATTAATTAGATTTTCTTTCACAAAGGTTTCTATATGTTTGATAAGGTTTTCTTCCATATCTCTTCCCGGCCACACAGGATGAAGTCGAACCTCATTGTTTTCCCTGTCTATCTCTGAAGAAAAAACTGAATATTCCGGTTTACTTTCACCTGTATTAATGATTTTATCCATATATCGTGCCAGAAAAAGTTTTTTATATTCTTCTTTAATAAATGTTTCTATTAAAGGATTTATCCATATATGACCTCCTGAATCTTCTTTGATTTCTCTGTAAAATGCAGGAACTATTACGGGATTTTGTGATTCCCTGTATAAAGTAATACTTCTCAGAGATTCAAAGTAATTTACCGGTAAATGAGCAGATAGATAGATTGTAAAAATTCCTGTAATTTCACTTCTTGCAAGGTTATTGATGCATATGTTCATCAGTCTTTCACATATGCTTGAAGGTTCTGGAACATTAAATATATAGGGGCCAAAGGTCTGGGCTGTTTTTTGACTCTTTGCATTACACAGTATACCTCCTGCCACTCTGTCACATTTATCCAGAACTACATATATATGGTATATTCCTTCTGACATCATGTCTGTTATTTTTCCGGGATAGTAAAAATTTTCAGGGTAAAGGTAATATGGATAGTGCTTTACAATTTTATATAGTAATTTTTTAACCTCTTCAGATGATGCCTCTTTGATTATAAAATCTTCTGCCAGTTCCTCATGGTCATCTATAATTATTTCTTTTATATGAGGATATTTCCTGTCTTTATATAAAGTAAGAATAATGTTTCCATGATGATCATTTGTGATTTGAAATCTGTCAACAGAACGGGAAGCGATAAATATTCCCAGTTCTTCTATATCGTCTTTACTGTCAGGAGAAATTGTGGAGGTTATATTGAACATTTTCAGATTTAATTCATTTACAGGAAAAATAAATTCAATTTTTACGGAATATGTTATGTCTGTACATCTTATGTTTATAATATCTTTAGATTTACTGTGTCGACATAAATATGTAAAGACTTCGTCTGTGGCAAGAACAAGCTGAAATTTTTCTTTTTCACCAAGGCGAAATATTTCTGCAGATTTTTCTGCAAAAGAAATAATGACAGGTAAAAAGTTTTGATTTACAGGCAGATTTAAATTGACAGACCGATTGTTTTTTGCAGTTTTTTCTGTTATCATAATGATTTATTATATCAAAAAAAGTCATAAAAAGAAACAGACACTTTCAAGTGTCTGTTTCTTTTTAGATAAAAAATTACTTCTTATTACCCTGTCCCATTTCTTTCATGGCATTTTCTTTCCCTGCAACGGCATCGGGGTTATTAGGCTCAATAGTCAGAACCTTATCATATACTGCCACAGCTTCCTGATATTTCTTAAGGCTTACGAGCCCCATAGCTTTACTGAGCAGAATCATTACATTATCAGGAATTTTTTCTAACATTTTATCGAAACACTTAACAGATTCTTCGAATTTACCTGCCTGATATAAAGCGTTCCCTTTATTTGCCATTGAATTTAAATCTTCTGGATCCAGTTTCAGTACTTTATCAGAACATTTAATAGCTTCATCATATTTTTTGAGAGAAAGTAATGTAAGGCTTTTATATTTCCAGGCATTTATATATTTCGGATCAATTTCCAGTGCTTTATCATAAAATTTAATGGCTTCTTCAGATTTACCTTCTATGGATAGATTTTTTGCCATGTTACACCAGGCTCTCGTATAATTTTTATCAATTTCTACTGCTTTCTCAAAGCATTTACTGGATTCATCATATTTTTTTTCAAAGGCTAACATGATACCTTTACAGTTCAGGGCTTCCACATTTTTCGGGTTCTTTTTTAATACTTTATCACTGCATTCCTGAACTTCTCTGAATTTACCTAATTGATATAGAAGGCTGTATTCGTTTTCCAGAACATTATCGAAACATTTTATAGCTTCTTCATATTTGCCCTGTTGATAAAAAACATCACCTTTTCCGACCCAGTTAATCATTTCTTTCGGGTCAATCTCTATTGCTTTGTCAAAGCATTTAATAGCTTCGTCAGCTTTATTTGATGATATAAGAGCAATACCTTTATATTTCCATGGCTCCATATCGCCGGGATCAATTTCTATTGCTTTGTCATAATTTTTAATGGCCTCATCATATTTTTCCTGAACCTGGAAAATATTCCCTTTATGGCACCAGGCTTTTACGTCTTTTTGATTGATTTCCAGCGCTCTTTCGACAGCTTTATTTGCTTCATCAAATTTCCCCTGAATATATAAAACATAACTCTTATTACTCCAGGCATCTCCATAATCAGGTTTAATTTCTATTGCTTTATCCAGACATGCAAGGCCTTCCTCCACTTTACCCTGAACTCCGAGAATATAACCTTTTTTACTCAGTGCTTCCACACATTTCTGATCAAGTTCCAGTGCCTTGTTATAATAACTGAGAGCTTCCTGCCAGCTCTTCCTGTTCATAGCTTCATTTCCTTTTTTCAGGTTTTCCGTGTTATCGGTACATGATGTGATAAATATTAACATGAATAAAAATGCAGTTATCACCAGTGGTTTTATCATAAATAAAAATCCTTTCATTTTTTAGTGTATATTTTGAAAAAATTTGCTCCTTTCATAACTAATGAGTGAGTAGTGAGTAGTGAGTAGTGAGTAGTGAGTAGTGATTGAAAAAGTCCATTTCTTTTCACAACTCACCATTCACTATTCACTAAATTCTAATAAGTTATGACATACACTATAACATATTTAAAAACAAAATTCTCATTTTTTTAAAAAAAGTTTTAAATATTCACTGTACCCTGCAGAAGGCATCTCTTCTACCGGAATAAATTTGATAGAAGCAGAATTAATACAATATCTAAGACCTGTCGGTGCAGGGCCGTCATCGAATACATGACCCAGGTGGGAATCCCCCTTTTTACTTCTTACCTCTGTCCTGACCATTCCGTAACCTGTATCAGTCTTTTCTTCTATAATGTCCGTAGAAATCGGTTTTGTAAAGCTCGGCCACCCGCAACTGGAATCGAATTTATCAAGAGATGTAAACAGAGGTTCCCCTGTTACAATATCTACATAAATGCCTTCTTTTTTATTATCCCAGTACTCATTTTTAAAAGGAGGTTCTGTACCATTTTCCTGTGTTACTCTGTACTGAATCGGTGTTAATCTCTTCTTTAGTTCTTCCTGAGAAGGTTTTTTATAATCTGTCTCATCTGAATATTTCTTCTCTTTCCATATATTTTCCAGATATCTATCTCTCCCTGAACCATATCTGTAAGTTTTATACCGTACAGGACATTTTTTATAATAATCCTGATGGTAATCTTCTGCCTTATAAAATGTTGTACATGCCAGAATTTCTGTTACGACAGGTTTATTATAAATACCTGAACTGTCAAGTTCTTCCTTTGATTTTTCCGCCTTTTTTTTCTGGTCTTCACTGTGGTAAAATATGGCAGTACAATACTGGGGACCTCTGTCTGCAAATTGTCCGTCACTATCTGTCGGGTCAATCTGCCTCCAGAAAACATAAAGTAATTGTTCATACGTTATTTTTGACGGATCATATGTTATCTGAACTGCTTCATAATGGCCTGTAGTCCCGGTGCATACCTCTTCATAGGAAGGATTTTTTGTTTTACCGCCCGTGTATCCTGCAACTACTTCCGTAACACCGTCAAGTTTTTCGAAAGGTCCTTCAAGACACCAGAAACATCCTCCTGCAAAGGTAGCTTTTTCGAGGATTTTATGAGTATGTTCCGGTATGTCAGCATTTACAGTCTTACATCCCAGTAATATGATAGGGATAACCATTAGAACAGCTATTATTATTTCTGTCATAATAAACACCTCTTTCATAAATCGTGACGCGTGACGCGTGACGCGTGACGCGAGGATTGCCATAAATATGTTACTATATATAGAATTTGCAAAATTTTAAGATTTCCTTTGAGATACATAAATTTTTTTGTATAATAGAATTTATATATAGAGAAAGGAATAAATTATAGTTAGTTTCATAATTATCTATGAATAATAACGTCGTAATGCGTAAAGTGTAATGAGTGATGGGCGATATAAACCCGTCACGCGTTACGCGTTACCCGTCACGAAATAAGTTATGAAATAACAATGATTAGAATTACATGAACATGAATATAATTGAGTTCGTTGAAAAAACAGCTTTCCTTCACGAAAGAATAGACGGATATTTTATTCCGAAGAATAAAGATTGTGACGGAACAAGTGATTTTTACATTGATAAATGGAAAAATATTTTACAAAAGGAAGAAGTTTTAGAAAAACGTCTTTCTTTTGATAACCTGGATATAAAATCCGTAAAACCTTTACTTGGCAGAGTCAGTCTTTCCGATAAAAATAATTTACCTCCCTGGAGCGGCATATTAGAAGGAATTATCTCAGGGAAAGAAGAAATTACCCTTGAAAAAATCAGAACAGGAGAGAATTTTTATAACAGATGTTTCCTTCCCCATTGTTCCCTTCCTTTTGAGGAAGCTTTTGTACCTTTTATATTAATTGCAAGGAAAAAGCTTCACGTAGATTATGACCTTTTAGAAGAAAAAGCCTGTTCTGAATTTGAACAGGAACTTCTTGTATCTCTGAATAAATTATGTGTGGATACGTTATATTTTGAATTTTCATTGTTTAATATAAGCTGTCGCTCATCTTTTGAGATTTTTCTCTCCCATGTTATAGAAACAAAAGAGACGGAGCTATATGATAATTTTATAAAGAAAATCTTAAAAGACTCATGGAAAGATTTATTATATAAATACCCTGTAATGGGACGCTTTATATCTGTACGTATAAAATGCTGGGTAGATTCTTTAAGTGAATTTTTAAGTAGACTTCGAGAGGATTTACCTTTAATCTCTAAGGTTTTTCTGAAAGGGAAAAAAACAGGAAACGTTACAGAGGTGCAGCCCTTACTTTCGGACAGACATAACGGAGGCAGAACTGTTATAAGTGTAACATTTGAATCAGGTTTGAAGCTTATTTATAAACCGAAAGATCTTTCTCTGGAAGAGGTGTATTTCAGTTTACTTTCCTGGTTTAATGAGAAAGGTATTACATTTAAAACAGTCAGAATAATTAACCACAAAAACTATGGATGGACAGAATTTGTAGAACATCTGCCATGTAAGGATGAAGAAGAAGGAAGAAATTATTACAGACGGACAGGTCAGCTTCTGTGTTTGCTCTATGTTCTCGGCTGTTCTGACTGTCATATGGAAAATATTATTGCCAGCGGAGATTATCCTGTTCTTGTAGATTTAGAAACACTTATGCAGTCCCAGGTTAGATTTCGTGAAGATAAGAAATATGAAAAAAGAGTAAATCTGCTTGCAAGCAGACAGTTTTTTAATTCTGTTTTAAAAACAGGCCTTCTGCCCAGGTGGGAATTTAAGTCAGAACCCTATGATGTAAGCGGCCTTGGCAGTATAGGAACAAAAGACAGGTCTATAAAAAGAGAGATATGGAAAAATTTAAAAACAGATGGTATCGTGACAGATGTTGAATTTTTTACAATTAAAGAACATGTGAATTTCCCTGTTTTAAACGGACTGGTTCTTAATCCTCTCGAATATAAAGATTATATTATAGAAGGTTTTAAAGATATGTATTTATTTATTATGGAACACAGGGAAGAACTTCTTTCTCCTCATGGACCTCTGAGCGGGTTTAACAGTAAAACCATTCGCTTTGTTCCCCGTGCAACCGGCACTTATGCTTTGATTTTAAACCATTCCATGAAGTCAAAATTATTTAAAGATCCTCTTCTATGGAGTATGGAAATAGATATTCTTTCAATGGCCATAAGCCAGAGTGAAAATGAATTCCTCTGGCCTCTTGTAAAAAAAGAGATATTAAGTCTGGAGCAACTGGATATACCTTATGTTATCACTTCATCAGATTCTGCCGATTTGATTATTCCAGGACGAGAAAGAATAAAGGATTTTTTTTACGAACCGGGGTATAACTCTCTTGTATCATGTATAAAAAACCTTTCAGCGAGAGATATGGAAAAACAGATTGCTCTGATAAAAGGTGCCCTTTATGCGGTAAATATAGAGAGACCGGTAATTTCAGAAGAAGACACAGTGAACTATGAACATATAAATGTAGATAAAGAGAAATTTATGGAACACGCCCTTTTAACAGGTGAAGACCTTGTTAACTGTGCTATTCGTTTTGAAGAAGAGGGTATTACCTGGATAGGATATGAATATATGCCTTTAATGGATATAGCAAGGCTTCAACCGATGGATTACAGCCTTTATAATGGTATATGTGGAGTCGCCCTTTTTCTTTCCGCTCTTGAACATATTGACGGACATGGCAGATACAGTGAAACTATTTTAAATTCATTGAAACCGTTGTTTAAAGATATTCATGATGAGCTTATGAGCAAAATGCTTGCAAATGAAACAGGCACAGGTGGTGGTACAGGACTTGGCTCTATTGTTTACAGCCTTACTTCTATAAGCCAGTTGCTGGGAATTAATGAGATTTTAGATTATGCCACAAGGGCTTCATTGCTTATAACATTTGATTTAATAGAAAGAGACAAAAATTTTGATATTATATCCGGTGCTGCCGGAACAATAGTGGGTCTTATTAAACTTTACAATGTTACGAAACATGCTAAAATTCTGGATATTTGCAATAGATCTGCAGAACATCTTCTGATGAACAGGAAAGAGAGTCCTTCCGGTTACAGGGTATGGAAAACTTCAGACCATCATTTTCTCGGAGGATTTTCTCATGGAGTGTCAGGAATAGCTTATGCATTGCTGAAACTCTATGGCCTGACAGATAATAAATCATACCTGGAAGCAGCAAAAGAAGCTCTGGCTTACGAAGATACTCTTTTTGTAGAAAAATTCGGTAACTGGCTGGATGTAAGAGTACCTGCCGGCAGACCGGAAAAGGATAGATTTATGAGTTCCTGGTGTCATGGAGCACCGGGTATAGGGCTTTCAAAGGCTGGAACACTGTCAATTCTGGATGGAGAAGATATAAGAAAATACATAGATATTGCAATGAACACAACTGTTAATGCCCCCTCTTTTGACAGAGATCATCTTTGCTGCGGTAATATGGGAAGAGCAGACATACTTTTTACTGCAGGTATAAAACTTGACAGAAGTGATTTAAAAGAAAAAGGATTGCAGCAGGCAGCCAGGATATTATCAGGGGCAGAAAAAAGAGGAGCCTTTAACTTCGGAACAGAAGGCCAGTTCAATTTGAGTTTTTTTCAGGGTATTTCAGGTATAAGTTATGAATTTTTACGTATGAACCATCCAGACAGAATTCCTTCTGTTTTACTTTTTGAATAGAATGGCAGGAATATTTTTTTATTGGTAGAAAATTCTGGTAAAATAAGTTGTACTTTATTTCGTAATTTAATTAGAGTGAAAAGTGAAAAGTGAAAAGTGAAAAGTGAAAAGGATGCTTAGTAGCGTAACAGGTAAATGGGTACCCATAAAAAGCTTCTGCCTGGCAGGCTCTGGAGAAGAAAAATTCGTTTT
>CAYSLJ010000163.1:0-15409 GCA_964431735.1 uncultured Synergistia bacterium
GGACTGTAAGAAAAATAACTCCGGCAAATTGTTAGAACGGTTATCATCCTCGCGTAACGCGTAACGCGTTACGCGTCACGATATAGACGTAAATATGATTGGGTTATTTCTTGACAACCCCTTAGCTATTAGCTGTTAGCGATTAGCTTTAATTATTAACTAACAGCCATGACCGGAGCCGGTCACAACCAAATATGAAAATTAACAGACAGGGAAGCATAAAACTTCATCATTTTCATATAAAAAACTAACAGCTAATTGCTAATCGCTATTTTATTAAATGTGACATTGTCAAGTTAAATGTCTCAGGTTATGGGTTATGGATTATGGGTTTCTTCTTAACCCATAACCTGACACCCGGCACCCTCATCTATTAATAGATTTATGAAATCAATTATAATTTCCAGTAAAAGTAAATTTACCTGTCGTAAAAAAACACTATCCACTATCCAAGACTCACCATATTGACATAATCTGACTTCTTACGTTAAAATAATTTTTGGAGGTGTATTCTATGAGTATATCGGCATTAGCCATGTCACAGGTTCAATTGGAGGAAAGAAGTTTTATTACGAAGGTATACGGATGGATGTCTTTTGCGCTTATTGTAACAGGTCTTGTTGCTATGGTAACAGCTTCCAGTCCAGTAATTCTTTCCATAGTTATCGGGAACAGAATTGTATTTTTTGCACTGATTATTTCCGAATTATTACTGGTAGGTTATCTTTCGGCAGCAGTAAAAACCATGTCCGTTCCTGCTGCAATAGTGACATTTATTCTTTATTCTGCATTAAACGGTCTGACTTTATCGGTCATTTTTCTTATTTACACTGCCGGCTCCATTGCTTCCACCTTTTTTATAACAGCAGGTACCTTCGGAGTCATGAGTATATATGGTTATTTTACCAGAAGAGATCTCACAAGTATGGGGAATCTTTGTACCATGGCACTTATCGGTATTATAATTGCTTCTGTTGTAAATATTTTTCTCCACAGTCCTGCAGTTTACTGGATGTCAACCTATATAGGAATTATTATATTTGTAGGGTTAACAGCCTATGATACACAGAAGATAAAAAAATTAAATATTATCGGTAATGAAGGGACAGATGAAGATAAAAAAGAAGCAATTATGGGGGCTTTAACATTATATCTGGATTTCATCAATCTATTTTTAATGCTTCTGAGGGTATTCGGACAGAGAAGACGTAATGATTGAGAGGGGAAATTTATGAAAAAAATTCTTGTAACAGTTTTTATTATTTTATCTATGTGTTTCAATGCCATAGCCCAGGAAGAAAAAGACGAAATTCTTGCAAAAGCACAGGAAGCTTTCGGGGCAGGTAATTACAAGGAAGCCATAGAATATCTAAAAGGAGGACTGCCTGACCACCCGGAATATTACTGTTACCTCGGTTTTATTTATCAAAAAATGGGTGATTCCAAATCTGCATCACTCTGTTATAAAAAAGCAGGAGAAATATGTCCTGACAAAGCACAGAAATTTTTTATAGTTATGGCTCAGACGGAAGAAAAGGCAAACAATCCGGCAGGTGCCTTTGCTAATTATAAAAGAGCAGTCAGTATGATAGATAAATACAGAGATATATATGACATAGGAATTGGAAAATCTACTGACGGAAAAATCGAAGGATACAGCAACCTTATGGAACTACACCCGAAGGATCCAAAGGTTTTAAAAAAACTGGTTGTCCTCTATGAAGGCAAGGGACAGTATCCTCAGGGTATATCAATCTGCAAGTATATTTTGAAAATAAATAATAAAAAGTGAAAATTAGTTAAATGTCTCAAATTTTGGGTTTCAGGTTTTGGGTTCTGGATTTTCTTAACCCATCACCTGGCACCATCATCAATTAAGGGATTGTCAAGAACTAACCCAATCATATTTACGTCTATATCGTGACGCGTAACGCGTAACGCGTGACGCGAGGATGATAACCGTTCTAACAATTTGCCAGGGTTATTTTCTTACAGTCCCTAATAGTTTTATGAAATCAATTATAATTTCCAGTAAAAGTAAATCTAACTGTCATAAAAAAAACACTATCATCTACAACAAATATTTTTTTCATGTATTGACTTTTTATTTTTTGTCGTGATAAAGGAATTATGGAAAGCATTTAGCTTTTACATAAAGGAGGAACATTTATGGGACCGGGACTTAACAATATGATAAGACAGGGATCTGTAAACAATTCACAGCATATATATAACAAAGAACTTTCACAGGGAGCAAGGAGCGGTCAGCTTAACAGAAATGAATTTATGTCTCTGACCAATTTCGACCAGCAAACAAGGCAGTTAGAAGGACAGTTTCTTAAAGACGGCCAGATGTCTGCCCGGGAGAAATCAATTCTGGATCAGAGAATGGCCTATTCACGACAGATGCTGGATATTTACAAACAGGGTGACTTCCAGCCAATGCAGCAGATGCCTATGAATCAGATTGAAGCAAGACAGCAGAATCAGATGAACCGTATTTACTCTGGCCTCAGAGACGGAAGTCTTGCCAACGGAGGCATTTTCGGAGGAGACGAAGGAGCGAAAGCTTTAGATAGAGTTGGTGACATATCAACCGGTTACGGCAAAGCTCAGGTCGGCGGTTTTTTAAGTCCTGAAAGCTGGCGAGGCCTCAACAATCAACTCGATAACAGCAGTGCAAATATTTTTAATTTAAGACATAACTGGATGAATGGCCCTGCCTGTCCATTGCCGGATAATGTAAGCTTCGGCGGCTTCGGTGGATTTATGGGGCGTTACTGGTAAAAGGTTGCTCTGATAATTGACAGGCTGTTCACAGTAATAAAACGTGAAAGATAAAAATTTACTTTCACGTTTTATTATTTTACGACAAAAGAAATTTATGATATAATAATAAAAAATAGTAGTGCCTGTTATAAGTAATCAGAGAAGAGGATGGTCATGAAACTTAAAAAGGAAGAAAAATTTTACCTGTTACAGTTACTTGATATATTAAAAGACACAGGAGAAGCATTTAAAGCCATATCCAATCAGGAAATAGATGAACTCTATGAAAATTATCTGGATGTAATGGAAAAAGGAAGAAAAACTATTTCCGATTATGAAGAAACATTGAAAGAACAAAAAGAGGTATCAGAAGAAATTACCGGCCTTCTTTCGGAAGTGAAGAAAATAATCAGAAATTATATTGAATTCATAGATGAAGAAGATATTGAATTGATTGAAAGTTCTCTAAAAAAGATTGAAAATCTGAAAAACCTGGCAGAGACTATAGAAATAGACATATATGCAGACATCCCTCCTCCATCAATCAAGCTTGCCCTTACCTTTGATGATGCAGTCAAAATAAACGGCCTTCTCTTACATCTTCTGGATGTAGGAAAAAAACTGGAACAGAATGACAGTAAAGATGACTTTATTGAAACCCTTGAACAGGATTCCATCATTATAGAAAAAGAAGAAAAACTTTATGATTGTGATTGTCCTGTAGATAGAAAGATAATTGAGATCTTCGAAGAAGCGTCCGATATAATTGAAATATACAGAGAATTCATAGAAAAACAAAAAGATCTGTCGTGCCTGAGAAATGCTATGGAACAGATCAAAATAATTTCAGCACCTCTTCATGAAATACTGGCAGGACATGACAAAGAATTAAAGCTTCTGGGTCTGGTAAATTATCTCACAGAAACAGGAAAAAAATTAAGACATATTCATGCCACAATGGACGGAGAAGAAGCAGAAAATGCTATAGAAGAAGTCCTTAAAGGGCTTTACAGGGATCTGGATAAAATAGAATCAGAAAGGAATAGATACTCCATCCATGATGAAAGTGATAAAATTGGCATAGAAGCACTGGAACTCTGCAGAAAAATAACGGAGAATTTCATTGAAGCCATAGAAGGGAATAATGTTACTCTGGTGAAAGAGAGTTTTGATATTATCCTGGAAGCATCTGAACTGGTAAGTAATTACAGAAAAATCCATCATGAGGAAAAAGAAACTTCTCTTCCTCAATATCTCATCAAAACAGGAAAAGAAATTAAAAGTATTTATACAAGCAATCTGGAAGATAAAGAGAAATATTTTCATATCATGCTTGAAAGACTTGAAGGAGACAGGAAAAAACTAGAAGAAAAGAAAGAGAAATATTTCACTGACCGGGAGACTTCTCAGGAAATTAAAGAACAGACTTCATTTATTATAAAACCTGTAAATACAAATGTAATAGACATATATGACAGAGCCATAGAAATTATAGATACTTATATAACTTTTATAGAAGAAGAGAAAAACATAAAATCAATAAATGATTCTTTTAAAATAGCCCTTTATATAGACTATCTATTGAATGAAACAGAGCGAATGGTTGAAGATATACAGTCTAAAGCTCCTGAAGCAAGAGCAGTTATCGGAGAAGCTTAATCTATCATATGTCACTGAAAAAAAATTCCCCGCCCGTGACGCGTCACGATAGAATAAATTTATTAAAATTTGACGAAGAAAAAGCATTTCAGTTTATAAAAGAACAGGTAGCCTTTGGGCCCAGACCTGCAGGAAGTACTGCTCATGAAAAAATCCAGATTTACCTGTCTGATAAACTTTCAGAACTGGTAGATGAATTTAATCCCCATATATTTGAAGAAAATTTTTTCAACAAACCATGTATATGTAAAAATATAAGAGGAACTATTCATGGAAGAAACAGAAAAAACCGTATTCTTATAGGTTCTCATTATGACACAAGACCCTATGCAGACGAAGACAGTGACCCTGCCAATCATAAGAAACCTGTTTTAGGAGCAAATGACGGCGCATCAGGCATAGCAGTGTTACTGGAACTGGCACGCATGTTTAATATAAAAAGACCGAAATATGATGTAGAAATAGTATTTTTTGACGCAGAAGACTGGTGTCGTATAGACAGTAAAGATGTATCTCTCGGAGCCCATAGATATGTAGAAGATAATCTGGATAAACTTCCTGATAAAGTCATAATTATTGACATGGTAGGAGGGAAAAACATGGAACTGGATGTAGATCTCCACTGTTTTATCCATAAAAATTGTGAAGAACTGACGGTGAAACTATTTCGTATTGGCAGAAACCTGAAATATCCTGCCTATAATTTCACCAAACCTGATACATACAAATATATAGTCTGTGATCATATTCCCTTTATATTAAAAAGAATCCCTGCAACCATACTTATAGATATAGATTACCCGCAGTGGCATACAGTGTCAGATACTCCCGAACACTGCCATCCCTTTTCCCTGAAGCAGGCAGGAGACGTGCTGTATGAATATCTCAGGTGAAACAATACTGACGTAATTTATATGAGAATCGTCACGCGTGACGGGTGGTTAGTGATGCGTGATGCGTGATGCGTAATGCGTGATGCGTGACGGACAGTTGTACTTTCCACCATTCACCTTTCACTCATTCTTAATTATAATTTAATTATGAAAGAATATCTTGAAAGAACTTACAGAAAAAACATGAAAAGCTCCGATCTTGCATATTTCAGGGTTTCGGTACAGGAAAGTGACTTATATATCGGAGCTTTAAAAGATATTTCAGAAAAAGCAATTACTTCTTTAAAAAAACACAGACAATCAATAATAAATTATATATCAAAGAATCCCCTCTTTAAAAGCTCCCTCTCCCCTCTTCCTGTTATAGATGACATGTGTCCTTTAATAAAGGATATGACAGAGGCAGCTTCCATTGCAGGAGTCGGCCCTATGGCATCGGTGGCAGGAGCCATAGCAGAATATGTTGCCCGCGATTTATTGCCCTTTTCGGAAGAATTAATCATAGAAAACGGAGGAGATCTCTTTATTACAGGTAAAAAAGACAGAAAAGTCGGAATCTTTGCAGGTTCTTCTCCCCTGTCGGGGAAAATAGCCATAGATGTACCCGGAACGTCTCTTCCTGTCGCAGTAGCAACATCATCCGGCACAGTAGGCCCTTCTCTTTCTTTCGGTAAAGCAGATGCAGTCGTTGTATTATCCCCTTCCGGCTCTATGGCAGATGCGGTAGCAACAGCCATAGGGAACATTGTCACATCACCGGAGGATTTCCGGAGAGCAACGGAATTCGCAGAAAATATATCATCCATTACAGGAGTCATTATAATATGCAAAGATAAAATATGTCTCAGAGGAGATATAAAAATTTCTCCATGTAAAACTTTTTAAGTTGAATTTATATCTATTGAAAAAATTTAGTTATACTTAGCATTTTCTACTTGTTTATTGAGTTCATTTTAAGTATAATATTAAACATAATTGTTTTCAGCATTACCGGAGCGAAAGGGAAGTAATTTTTGATGCATATCTGAAGGGTTTAAATTCTCTATGCTTCCTCTGAATATTTTGATCGTTGAAGACGAGATGATTTCCGCAATGTCTATAGAAACTATGGTTACATCCCTTGGCTATAAAGTAGCAGGCATAGTGGACACAGGCGAAGAAGTTATAAATAGAATAAGGGAAATAAAACCGGATCTTATCCTTATGGATATTATATTAAAAGGGAACATGGACGGCATAGAGACATCTGAAAAACTGAAAGAGTTTTATAATGTTCCCGTTGTATATCTCACAGCCTGCACAGATGAACTGACTTTCCAGAGAGCAAAATTCACAGCACCTTTCGGTTATATTATAAAACCTTTTGATGAAAGACTTCTTCATATTACCATAGAGGTAGCTCTTTACAAACATGAAATGGAAAAAACATTAAGGGAAAAAGCCATAGAGAAGGAAAAAGAGAAATATCGTGTAAATATCGAAGGAATTTTCACCAGTGTTAGCGACGGAATTATTGCACTGGACAATGAATTAAACATTACAGAATTAAATCCTGCAGTCCGTGACATTCTTGGTTTTTCAAGAGAAGACATAGGAAAATCCTTTGAAAAAATGGTAAAAGAATGTAATTGTAATAAATGTGTTAAACTCGCCAGAGATACCATAATCCAGAAAAAACCTCAAAAAATGGAATTCACTGAATGTATTAACAATTCTATAAAGGTTATAACGATAAGTACTTCACCTCTTATAGATACAGACGGTATATTCTCAGGTGTTTTTATGGTTATAAGGGATGAAACAAAATATTATGCTCTGGAGAAAGAACTTACAGAGAGAAAGAGTTTTGCCGGGATAGTAGGAAAAAGTAAAGAAATGCAGGAAGTTTATTCTCTTCTGGAAACGCTTCCCGATGTTTCCAGCAATGTTCTTATTACAGGAGAAAGCGGTACAGGGAAAGAACTGGTAGCAGAGGCCCTTCATTATAAAGGTGTTCGCAGTAAATATCCCCTTGTAAAGATGAACTGTGCAGCCCTATCGCAGGGATTGCTTGAAAGTGAACTCTTCGGCCATGTGAAAGGTGCTTTCACGGGAGCAATAAATAATAAAATTGGACGTTTCCAGATGGCAGACGGAGGTACGATTTTTCTGGATGAAATATCCGACATATCACCTTCCACTCAGATTGCTCTGCTGAGAGTTCTCCAGGAGAGGGAATTCGAAAGAGTAGGAGACAGTAAAACAATCAGAGTAAATGTAAGGGTTATAGCAGCTACCAACAGAGATTTAAGAGAAAAGGTCAGGAAAGGACAGTTCAGAGAAGATCTTTACTATCGACTCAAGGTAATGGAAATCAAATTACCTCCTCTGAGAAAAAGAAAAGAAGATATACCTCTCCTTACGGATTTTTTTATTAAAGAATATAACGGAGAATTTAAAAAAAATATAACAGGTCTTTCTTCAGACGTACAGAGAGTATTTATGAATTATTCATGGCAGGGAAATATAAGGGAACTGAAAAACACAATAGAACATGCCTTTATCATATCCAGAAAATCTATTATTACAATGGAAGATCTGCCAGTAGAATTCAGAAACATGTCTCCTACGCTCCCTGCTCCTTATATAAAAGACGAAAAGATGGCAATAATAGAAGTGCTTGAAAAAGTCAAATGGAATAAAAGTAAAGCAGCAGACTTACTTGGTATGAGCCGTCAGACTATTTACAGAAAAATCAGAGATTACGAACTCTAAGAGCCTATCTGAAAAGTCACCAAATACCTTCCAATGGGTGAGGCTCTTCCACAAAATCTATAATCCTCGTGCAAAACAACATGTTCTAAAAGACTGCTAAGTACCGCTCCAAATAAGTTAGTAACCATATTAAAACCTGTCCCTGGCCGGACTCTTCCGGAAAATATATGATCCTGTTGCGTGACAAACTGTTTTTTTAGACGTTTAATATTTTGCATCTATATAATTTATAACTCTCTTTTAATACGGCATATCTTTTCCTCCAGAGCCCGGCCAGGGACAGGAGTGAGTGCCATATTTTTTTGGGTACCAATTTACCTGTTGCGGTACTTAGCAATTAGCTGTTAGCGATTAGCTTTAATTATTAACTGAAAACTAACAGCTAATTGATATTTTATTAAATGTGACATTATCAGGCTATTTATCATACCGGTAATCCCATAAATCCTATAAATCCCGGTCAAAAATGAATTTTCCTATACCTTAAATTTAACCGGTAGTTTCTGTGGCATAAATTCTGCTATTATTTTTACTTATTACTTAACATAAAAAAACCTTTTGCCCCTCTTGAGGGGCAAATTTTCATAAAGAAAGGATATATTATGACAGATAATAATGAATATTGTCCTTTTATATCAAATCCCTGCGATGAATGTTACTGCTTCAGACTGACCAGCAGTAACATAAATTCACTGTTATATTATTGCGGAAAAAACTTTAAACAATGTGATATTTATAAAAGACTTAATTCAGAAATAAAAACAGGAATTACAGAACAGGGGAAAGATTTCATCTGCAATATTTGCTCTCATGACCCGTGAAAGCAGGAAAACTTCTATTACATTCTTATGTTCATGTCAGTAGAATTGTCATGCTTGTATCTGTAACATGTATATCAGACAGACTGTAACATATTACACATTGTAACATATTACAGTTATTCCAGGTTTCATCTGATTTTTTTTCTTTCTCCTTATTTCTTATCTCCTCATTTGATAGTATTTTATAACAGCTACGCTCATTTTATTCATATTAAAAATTCCTCTGGCATATATTCTGCTTCTTATGAAAATTCTCTATAAAAACAGAGAAACAGAATATGTCTCTATATCGTCCCTGGTATCAGAAAGAAACCCTCTTAAAGGGTAAAAAGATACTCATAAGGAGCAAAAAATGGAAGAAGAAAAAAACTATGTCCTTTCATATCAAAACCCTGTGAGAAATGTTACTGCTTCAACCTGGTCAGCGGGAATATAGAAGCATTTTTATATTACTGTGGCAAACATTATAGCGAATGTGAAATTTATAAAAAACCGACAGAATCTGAATCAAAAGACAAAACTCATTAGGAGGTGTTTATTATATTGTGACAGTTCCTATCTTTACCATACTGACCTGAGCATAAACTTCTTTTCACCGTGACGCGTGGCGGGAGTAGATATAGATTATTTATGCTTACCCCGGTAAGTCTCATACTGGTTTTACCGTATTGTAAACATATAGAGAAACACGAGAGGCAGGAGCAGGATATAAATATTTCTAAGGAGGTCTTTTATAATGGAAAACATTAAAATAGGAACGAAACTCAGTGCAGGTTTTTTACTGATAGCCTTTATTGCTCTGATTATAGGGATTTTAAGTATAATAAACATGAAAAAAATAGATAATTCATACACAATGCTCATTGACAATTATTCAAAAGGCCTGGAAAACGTAATGGCCATATCCACAGATTTTCAGAGAGGCCGTGTTAATATAAGAGATATTATCAGAAAGAATAACGGGGAAGAAAGAAAAATCAACATAGACGCAATTGCAACATTTTCCGAAAATATTATCAAAAACGTGGAAGAGCTGAAAAAGAAAGAACTGACTGAAGATATAAAAAAGATAGTTGATGAAATATTGACATCACAGAAAAACTATATGGAAGATGTGGATAAAATGATAGTTCTGGCAAAAGAAAATAAAGATGCTGAAGCCATAGCTCTTCTGGATGGTAATGGAAGAAAATCTGCAGATGCTGAAAGAGAAGCCATTGACAGACTCACAACCCTTATGGCAGATGAATCTAAAAAATTATCCGATATGAATACAGAACTTGCAAACAGAACTTTAATAATAATGTTAATAACAATAATCATCGGTCTCGTCATCTCTGCAGGGCTCGGAATTTTCTTTACAAAAAACATTAACGAAATCCTGAAAGCCCTTCAGGAACAGACAAAAGAACTTATTGATGCATCAATCGCAGGAAAACTGGATATAAGAGGAGATATCGGAAGGATCAATTTTGAATTCAGGCCTATCGTAAAAGGCATAAATGATATACTGGATGCTGTCATAGGGCCTCTGAATGTGGCAGCAGAATATATTGACAGAATAAGCAAGGGAGATATCCCTCCCAGAATCACAGAAAAATATAACGGAGATTTCAATGAAATAAAAAATAATTTAAATGAATTGCTCGATGCCATGAATAAAATAACCGGAGCGGCAGAAGAAATTTCTCAGGGAAATCTGAATGTTGAAATAAAAGAACGATCTTCTGAAGACAGGCTCATGCATGCTCTGAAGGATATGGTCGTATACCTCCAGGAAATTGCCTCCATTACAAATGAACTTGCAAAAGGAAATCTTACAGTAGAAGCAAGAGAAAGATCGCAGAAGGATATTCTTATGCAGTCTCTGAAAGAGATGCTTACAAATCTGAGAGAAGTTGTGGAACAGGTAACTGTGGCAGGAGAGAACGTAGCATCAGGCAGTGAACAGATGAGTTCAAAAGCAGGGGAAATATCACAGGGTGCAACAGAGCAGGCCTCTTCTGCAGAAGAGGTTTCTTCTTCCATGGAGGAAATGGCTGCAAATATAAGACAAAATGCAGATAATGCAAAACAAACGGAAAAGATTGCTCTTAAAGCGGCAGAAGATGCAAAAGAAGGAGGGAAATCCGTAACAGAAACAGTTGATGCAATGAAGCAGATAGCAGGAAAAATCTCTATAATAGAAGAGATTGCAAGACAGACAAACATGCTTGCTCTGAATGCGGCCATAGAGGCGGCAAGAGCAGGAGAACACGGGAAAGGTTTTGCCGTTGTTGCTTCGGAAGTCAGGAGCCTTGCAGAAAGAAGTCAGATGGCTGCCCAGGAAATAGGCCGTCTTTCCGTTACAAGTGTTGAAGTGGCGGAGAAAGCAGGAGAAATGCTCATAAGGATAGTACCTGACATACAGAAAACAGCGGAACTGGTTCAGGAAATAAGTGCTGCCAGTAATGAACAGAATACCGGCACTGAACAGATTAACAGGGCCATACAGCAACTGGATCAGGTGATACAGCAAAATGCAGGAGCTTCAGAAGAAATGTCTTCCACTGCGGAAGAACTTTCGGCACAGGCCATAAAGTTACAGGAAATAATAGCCTTTTTCAGGTTGAACGGTAATTCGCGCAGTGTGTCTTATTCAATAAAAAATACCGGAAATCATAAAAATAAGATATCTCCCAAAAGAATAATTCAGGAACAAAATATAAAGCCTGAGATAAATGGGAACGGAGGAAATCTACTGAAACTGGATACACTTGATGCTGAAGATAATGAATATGTAAGATATTAAAGGTTTTCACTGTGTAATCTTTTTCATAGCAATTAAATATGTATAAAAATCCTGTCCCGGATAATGTGAGGAGAAAGAAATTAGAAGCTCTCGGTTTACTTGCAGGAGGAATTGTTCATGATTTTAGTAATTTGCTGACAGGCATTAACGGTTATATAGAACTTGCCAGAACGGAAGTGCCTGAAAACAGTAATGTGTACACCTATCTGGAGGAAGCAGGCACTATCTGTGACCTTGCCGGAGAAATGGTAAAAGAAATTTTCAGGTCTTTTATGGATTCCGGGGAAGAAGCTGTTAATCTCCATATCGTACCTGTTATAAAAGAATGTCTTAATTTATTTAAAACGTCTCTCCCTGCTTATATAACGCTGGTGGAATATATTGACGTTTCTTCAGATACTGTCCTGATAGATAAGATAAAGATCTATCATATTCTGAACAATCTATGCATAAATGCCGCCCAGGCAATAGGCGACAGGGAAGGAATAATAGAAGTATCCCTGTCAGATATAAAAGATGAGGATATTAAACTTCACCCGGATTTAAAAGAAAGACATTATTTAAGCCTCACGGTAAAGGATAACGGATGCGGCATTAAGAATGAGGTTCTCCCCCATATTTTCGAGTTTTTTTTCACTACAAAAAAATATAAAAAAGGAAAAGGCATAGGTCTTGCCCTGGTTCATAATATTATCAATGATCTGGGAGGAAAGATTTATGTGAGAAGTAAAGAAGGAGAATACAGTATTTTTCAGGTTTTTCTCCCTGTTGCTTCTACTACAGGGAAGATCATTCCATCTCATATGGAAAGAGAGAATGAGACGGAACTATCGGGCACAAGAAAATCCATACTCTGTATAGACGATGATCTTGCTATTGGCATAACACAGCAGAAATTTCTTGAAAAAAAAGGATATGATACTACTGTAGCAAAAAATTTTACAGAAGGCCTGAATATCTTTTGCTCCGACCCTCATAAATATGATTTAATCATAACAGATTATTCTATAGGACATAAGACCGGTATAGAACTGGCAGAGGAAATATTTAGAATACGTTCCGATCTTCCCGTTATTCTCTGTACGGGAGATTATAACAGTGCCATGAAGGAGAAAGCCATGAAAGCCGGAATTAAAGATATTATAGTAAAGCCGTATGGCTATGGCATTTTCATTGCTACAATTGATAAATTTTTAAATGGAAGTGAATAAAGTTTATACAGAACATTCGCAGGAACTGCTCCTTATTCAGAAAGACCTGAGTATATTACTTGCTTCTACAAGTAATCTGGAAGAGGCATTTAAGAAAATACTGGAGGTTCTCTGTCAGATATCTCCTTTTGACAGCGGAGGTATTTATCTTCCTGATGAAATAACGGGAGATTTAAGTCTCAAGGTATGGAAAGAACTTTCATCTGAATTTATAAAGAAAGTATCTTTTGTTAAAAAAAGTGACATTCAACATCTTTCCCTGGAAAAAGGAATTCCTGTCTATAACCAGGCCGGCAAATATGATATTTTCAGAGATCTGACAGTTTCAGAAGGATTACATGCCATATGCATAGTCCCTGTTCTTTATGAAAAAAAATTAATAGCTTTACTTAATCTTGCCTCTCATAAATATGACGACGTATCTGACAATATCCGACATATAATAGAAACTATTGCATCACAGATCGGTTCTGTTATTATACGGTTAAAAAACGATAAACTGCTCAAAGAAAGTCAGCAGAATCTTCAGATGCTTTTTGATACTATGGATGATTTCCTTATTATATCCGATTTAAAAGGCAATGTTCTCCATTTTAACCCCTCTCTGGAAAGAAGGTCAGGTTACCCGTCAGAAGAACTTCTCTCAATGAATCTATCCGATCTGTTTAAAGAGCACGAAGAATTTATATCACCTCTGGTTTCAAAAGGGAAAAGTATATTTCATATATCCTTAATGACAAAAAAAGGAGCCTTCATACCTGTAGAAACAAAAATAAATAAAGGAACATGGAACAACCGGCCTGCCTTATTCAGTATTTCTCGTGATATGACAGACAGAATCAGATTTGAAGACTCTATAAAACATCGTCTTTCCATAGAAGAACTCGTAACAGACATATCGACTGCTTTCATAAATATTACTTCATCTGAGATTGACAGGGAAATAAATATTTCTCTGGAGAAAATGGGGAAATTTTTTGATGTTGACAGAGCTTTTCTGACTATATTTTCAGAAGACAATCGCATAATTAAATCTGGTTATGAATGGGCCAGCCTGCAGGTAAATCCGCTTCGCGAAAAATTTAACAATTTGTCCCTTTATAAAATGCCATGGTTGATGAATAAACTCGGACACTTTGATTATATTGATTTTTCCTCTACATCAAATCTGCCTCCCGAAGCTTTCAATGAAATCAAATTGTTCAATGATTTCGGTGTAAAATCAGGTCTTGTTATACCTATTATACAGAACAATTTTCTTACCGGATGGATCGGATTTAATATGGGTTACAGGGAAAGATCCTGGCAGGAAGAGGACATAAAACTTCTCAGAATGGCAGGAGAAATCTTTATGACCCTTCTGAATAGAAAAGGGGCGGAAGAAGCACTGAAAAAATCGGAAACAGAGAAAATAACTGTACTGGAAACATTACCGGAATGCGTATATTTTTATGACAGGGAGATGAAGATTAAATGGGCCAACAGAGCAGCATGTAAAGAAAATATCGTAAATCCTGAAGAGGTTATAGGCCATTATTGTTATGAAGTTTTTTACCATAAGACAGAACCATGTAAAGACTGCTATATAACAAAAACCCTTCAGACAGGAGAGATACAGCAAACAGAATTAACTGATATGAAAGGGCATGTCTGGTTATCCACAATCAGTCCTGTTTTTGATGAATATGGTATTATTACAGGTGTAATAGAAACGACTCTGGATATTACGGAAAGAAAAAGGGCGGAAAAAGAATTAATAAAATACAGAACTCAACTGGAAAAGCTTGTAGATAAAAGAACGGCGGAACTCAAAAAACTTCTGGAGGAAAAAGAAATACTCTTAAAAGAAATACATCACAGGGTGAAAAATAATTTACAGCTCATCTCCAGTCTCCTCTATCTTCAGAGCCATTCTATTAACGATAAAACTGTAATGGATATGTTACTGGAAAGCCAGAACAGGATAAAATCAATAGGTCTGGTTCATGAAAAACTCTATCAATCGGAAAATTTTGCCAGAATTGATTTTAAAAGATATATTTATGATCTCTCCTCCTATTTATTCAGCAGTTATCGTATAAATATCAATATTGTACTGTTAAATATAAACGTCGGAGACATGTATCTCAACATCAACAAAGCCATCCCATGCGGCCTCATTATAAATGAACTTCTCACAAATGCTCTGAAACATGCATTTCCACCGGGCAGTAAAGGAGAAATTTCCATAAAATTTTATCGGGAAAACGATAACAAATGTATACTGGAAATCAGAGACAACGGTAAGGGTCTCCCTGAAGGTCTTAACATTGAAACATCATCATCTCTCGGATTGAAACTTGTAAAGAATCTGGCAAAACAGATTGACGGTGAACTTTACCTTTCCGGAGAAGAAGGAACGGCATTTAAAATTATTTTCCCGTCATGAACACCATTGCATTTTGATTATCCTTATGTTATTCTTTTTATAATAACAAAAAGGAGGGATACAAATGAAACATATATCAATTA
>CAYSLJ010000164.1:0-2693 GCA_964431735.1 uncultured Synergistia bacterium
ATCTTTTCCTCCAGAGCCCGGCCAGGGACAGGAGTGAGTGCCATATTTTTTTTGGTACCAATTTACCTGTTGCGGTAATTAGGACTGCAAGAAAAACAACTCCGGCAAATTGTTAGAATAATTAGTATCCTCGCGTCACGCATAACGTGTTATGCGTCACGATATAAACTGTAAATATGATGTAGTTGTTTCCTGACAGATCCTTAGGATTTAAGCAGAGTCTTTCAGGGTATTTCTGTAAAAAAAAATTATGATGTATCTTTTGGCATAAATATTGCCTTATAAACATATAAAGTAATTAATTGTTCAGGTAAATTATTACAGACAGTTGCTTGGTTGAACATAAGCAGTTAATATATTACTGAGGTGAGCATAAATAATACATATATGATTTCGTAATGTTTAACGGTAGGAAAATGTTTATCATATACTTATGCTCAGAGCAGTAATTCCTGCCATAACTCATTACGAAAAATTTTTATGTTCACCTCAGTAAGCATATGAAAGGAGCTGTTATAAATATGGGTAAAATAGGTAGTGGCAAAGGAGCTTCAAGGTCATCAGCCGGCAAATCATCAAAATCGTCAGCATCAAAAAAAACTCAGACATCAAAGAGTCCTGATAAATCAAAAGGATCGGAAAAGTCTAAAGAAGCAGGAAAAGCTAAAGAGACTCAAAAAAATAAAGAAACAAAAGATGAAGCAAAGCTCTCAGAAGATGCTAAAGGAGAAGATCCTGGAAAGTCTATGCGAGTAGCTTATGGATTTACGCCACCCAAACCAGATCCGACCAGGCCGGATCCGACAGAACCTAAACCAACAGAACCAAGTACAGGTCAGGGATCAAATGCAATTAACGATAAATTGGATGACATATTGAAAGCTCTTCAAGATGCTATGAAACCGAAAGAAGAAGAAAAAGCAAAGGAATGCGGCGGCGGTAGCGGTGAAGGTGGTGGCGGCGAAGGCGGCGGGGGAGATAAGGCCAAAGATGCAGGATCTGCAGGTGGCCCCCAGATGAATCCAAATCAGGGCAAACAGGACTGGGATATGATTATAAATGCCGATTGTGACAGAGTACTTCAGGCAGCAGGTACGGGCGGTATGATGGGCCAGCAGGGTATACAGGGTATGACCGGCATGCAGGGTATCGGCGGAGTGCAGGGCGTCGGTGGTATGGGCAGCGGTATGAATCCTGTTATGGGCGGAACCATGGGTATGCCGGGCGGTGGCACTGCCGGTATGCAAGGTATGGGCGGAAGCAATCTTATTCAGGTAAAACAGCAATTACAGACAGATTTACAGACTGCCCAGGGACAGGGATGGCAGCCCAGGACACCTCAATTGAAACAAAAATTACAACTGGCACAGCAGGCAGGTGGAGACGTAACGGGACAACAGCAGGGAATGCAGGGTATGGGCGTTATGACTCCCGGACAGTCAGTTCCGGGTATGGGGCCAGGTAGAATGATATAATAAAATAAATTTACTGTCGACAAAATTGTCTTCTTCGACGATTTTGCCGACACTTTTTTTATGAGAAAAAATTATAAAGTAATATTTAAACAAGATATATCAAGGTATTTATATAGGAAAAAAATATGCTTTATCCTTTGGCATAAATATTGCCTTATATATAGATTAAGAATAAAAAGTAATTAATTTACCTGATAATTGACCAGGTGATTAAAAATATGAAAGGAGCTGTTATAATATGGGAAAAATAGGTGGTAGCAAAGGAGCATCAAGATCATCATCCAGTAAATCATCAAAGTCCTCAGCATCAAAGAAAAGTCAGACTCAGAAACCAAAAGGAGCTGAAAAGACTAAAGGATCAGAGAAAAATAAAGAAACAAAGGCAGGAAAAGAAACAAAAAAAGGTGAGGAAACAAAGCTTTCTGATGATGCTAAAAAAGAAGTAAAAGAAGGAAAAGAAACAAAGGCCGGTTCAGAAACAAAACCCGGTGAAGCATCAGGAGCAGCGGCAAGCGGAGCAGCAGCAAGCGGAGCAGATGCAAGCGGAGCAAATGCAAGTACAGGTGATGCATCTGCAACTAATGAAAAGCTTGATGAAATATTGAAAGCTCTTCAGGATGCCATGAAGCCGAAAGAAGAAGAAAAAGCAAAGGAATGCGGCGGAGGCGGCGGCGGCGAAGGCGGCGGCGGTAAAGGTGAAGGCGGCGGCGGAGATAAGGCCAAAGAAGCAGGCGGCGCAGGTGGCCCTCAGATGAATCCCAACCAGGGCAAACAGGACTGGGATATGATTATAAATGCTGATTGTGATAGAGTACTTCAGGCAGCAGGTATGGGCGGCATGATGGGTCAGCAGGGTATGCAGGGTATGCAGGGTATGCAGGGTATGCAGGGCGCTGGAGGAGTACAGGGTATTGGAGGCATCGGCGGCGGTATGAATCCTGCTATGGGCGGAGCTATGGGTATGCCAGGAATGGGCGGAGCCACTGGTATGCCGGGTATGGGCGGAGCTACTGGTATGCCAGGAATGGGCGGAGGCAATATTGCACAGGCAAAACAGCAGTTACAGACAGATTTACAGTCTGCCCAGGGACAGGGATGGCAGCCACAGACACCTCAGTTAAAACAGAAATTACAGATGGCCATGCAGGCAGGTGGAGATATGATGGGCCAGCAGGGAATGCCGGGAATGCAGGGCATGGGCATGCCGGGAATGCAGGG
>CAYSLJ010000164.1:2793-15319 GCA_964431735.1 uncultured Synergistia bacterium
TGGGCCAGCAGGGAATGCCGGGAATGCAGGGCATGGGCATGCCGGGAATGCAGGGTGTGAACCCCGGCCAGGCAGTTCCGGGAATGGGCATGGGTAGAATGATATAATAATATGGTAAAATAAAACCCCTGATTTCAGGGGTTTTATTTTTTTCTGAATAATCAGTCCTTATCGAATCTCTCCAGAAAGAAATTGTAAACAGGAATGGGGACATATTTTTTGACAACTTTTCTCCAATCTTCAGGCCCAATAAGACCTTTTACCATACTTGAACTCACTTCTGCAATTTCCCTGGGAGGTATGAGAAATATTGTAGTTATATCACTGTTCATATCTCCGTTTATATTTCTCATTACCCGTTCGAAGCTGTAATCATTTTCAGACCTTATTCCTCTGAGTATATAATTGGCACCGATACTTTCCGCATATCTCACAAGAAAGCGATTTTCCATAGAGTCGATTTTCACATTATCTATACCTTTTATACTCTTCTCTATGAGGTGGAATCTTTCTTCCGCAGTAAATGTGTAATTTTTATCCGGATTTGTGCCTATTACCACTACAAATTCGTCGAACAAAAGAGAACCTTCTCTTATCATCCACATATGGCCGTTGGTTATAGGGTCAAAACTTCCTGCATAAACACCCTTTTTCTTCATAAATCACCGATCCCTGGAATTTTTTTCAAGTATTCAATATTTCTTTAGAAAATCCTTTTTTATCTAAAAAATCCAGGAATACTCCCTATATAGCTGACAGGCTTAGAATACCGGGAATCAGGAGTCCTTAAAACTATTTCATATGTTTATCTCCTTCTGTTTCAATAGCATTCATAAAGAGCTCTACCGCTTCTATATGATAAGAAGTTTTTTTATCGGTATAGCCTTTAGCTGTTGTATTGAATGCAATATTACCGGCTTTTGCCAGATTGACAATATTATCTTTGCCTGCTCCGGAACTTAATATATTGGAGATACCTTTATAAACACAATATTTTAGAGGACTGTTTTCTTCTTTTAAAAGAGAAGTAATATTAAAATGTGAAAAATCTTTAGAACACTTTTAAAAGGACATCTTTTGCCATCCAATTATTACTGAGGTGAGTATAAATAATGTATATTTTATTCTCGTGACGCGTAACGCGTGACGGGAGGATGCAATTTATTACATGCTCATGCTCAGATCAGTAATTTGCTATATAATATAACCTTAAAAAAACAAAAAAGTTTCAGAATAAAAAATAAGAGTTCAATATGATAGGTCAGGGAGAAGGAAATTATCAGTAAGAGGATTATTTGTTTTCGGAAGGAGCTGGCCAGTGAAATTCCCAATGTATTTATCTATGCAAAGGAGTATATATAAGAATACAGTAATGTATGAAAGGATTCGGGTGATTTATATCGAATTTTCAATGATTATGCTTATAATGATTTACATTGTTATATAGAAAATAAATATAGTCGGGGGGTATAAGTATTGAAAGAGAAAGATATTTTAGAAAAAGCTTTATCATCTGCAGATGCAGAATATTTAGATGCAAGATGGGAAAAAATATCCCATTCTAAAGTTCTCTTTTCCGGTCGCGATTTAAAAGAAATAAGCCAGTCTACGATGATTGGCGGCCATATAAGAGCAGTAGCAGACGGAGGTATGGGGTGTAATTCATGGACTGATATGGATAATCTCGATCATGCCGTAAGCATAGCAATTTTATCGGCAAAAAGCACCGGGAAAAGAAAAAAAGACAAAATTTCTCTTGCTCCTGTGCCTGTTGTTAAAGATACTGTTAAAATTAATCCTGAAATGGATCCCAGACCTATAAGTCTTGAAGAAAAAAAAGATCTTCTTAAAGAATATCTTGACATTGTTCTGGATGTGCCGAAGATTCAAACTGCCACTATGTACTATGAAGAACATGCTTCTGACAAACTCTTTATGACTACAGAAGGAACATGCATAAATCAGGAACAGGTTTTCTGTGCTATTTACGGCCGTATAACTGCAAGAGACGATGGAATTATACAGAGTTCTTCCATACATTTCGGCGCATGTGATAATTATGGAAAATTAAAAAACCGCCATAGTGATGTTGAGAAAAAGCTTAAAATCGCACTGGATTTACTTTCTGCAAAACCTGTAAACTCCGGTGTTTATACTGTTATTCTTGATCCTTCCATAAGCGGTGTATTTACCCATGAAGCATTCGGACATCTGAGCGAAGCAGATTCCATAGCAAATAACAAATCTATTCGTGATGAAATGAGAATTGGAAGAAGAATGGGCTCTGAAATACTTAACATTTCAGATACAGGTAATTTCCCGGGTGTATCAGGCCATTACATATATGATGACGAAGGGGTGGCATCACGAAAAAGTTTACTTATCAAAGACGGAGTGCTTGTCGGAAGACTTCATTCAAGGATAACTTCATCTGTTTACGATGAACCTGTAACAGGAAATGCAAGAGCAGTAGATTTTACCTTTACCCCTATAGTCAGAATGTCCAATATATTTGTCGAAAGAGGAACATCGAGTGTTGAAGAAATGATTGCTTCAATAGATAAAGGAATTTATCTTATAGGTCATAAGGGAGGACAGACTATAGGCGATATGTTCACCTTTGGCGCTCAGTACGGATATATGATAGAAAAAGGACAGATTAAGAATATGGTAAGAGATCTGAATATTACAGGTAATCTTTTTGAAACATTACAGAATATAGTAGCAATAGGAAATGATTTTTCCATGGATGAGTCAGGCGGATGCGGTAAAGGCAGTGTGGGCCCGATGCAGATGCTCTGGAGTTCCGGGCACGGAGGGCCTCATTTAATGGTTAAAGATGTAGTAATAGGAGGTATATAGTATGGAAAAGATGCTGGATCTTGTTCTTAAATCAGTAGATGAAGCGGAGATTCTTTCCGTTATGACTCAGTCTACCCTTGTAAGATATGACGGAGGAGTATTCAATGATATAGTCAATAGAGATTTAAAGGAATTCAGCCTCAGGGTTATTCATGACGGACGGCTGGGAAATACATGCGGAACAAATTATGATGTTGCATCGGAATTAACGGAGAAAGCTCTTCTTTCGGCCAAATACGGCCAGAAAGTAAATTTTCATTTCCCTGTAGAACCGGGAACAGCCAGACAGAGTTTCGACCCGGACCTTGCCTGTCAGGGGCCTGAAGAACTTCTCGTCATGGCAGACGAAATAATCGGGAAAACTGCCACTATGGCACCTGATATGCATCTGAAGCTTCATGTACAGAAAACGGTAAAACATACAAGATTGATTAATTCTAACGGTAAAGATGAAACATACCAGCAGACTCTTCTTGACATAGGCGTAACAGGTCTGCTGAAAGGAAGCAAAGAAGGTGTTAACAGAACCTATATTTCCGGGAAACTTTCAAAATTTCCCGATGAAAAACTAGAGGAACTTATCAGGGAGTATAAACTTACGGAAAAAATCTGTACTGTACCTACAAAGAAAATGTCCGTACTTTTTACACCAAGGTGTATGTGGGCTATACTTCACAGATTTAAAGAAGGTATAAACGGTGAAAGTATACTGAAAGGTACCAGTCCTCTCACTAAGAAAATGGGAGAGAAAATATTTCCTTCCGTATTTAACATAGTAGATGATCCGACTCTAGATTATTTCCCCCACACCTCACCGATAGATGACGAAGGTGTTCCTACTAAAAAGAAATATCTTATAGAGAACGGTGTCCTGAAGAATTTCCTTTTTGATCTTTCGGCAGGAGCAAGATACGGCTGTGGAAGTTCCGGAAACGGATATAAAAGAGGTCTCTGGACTGCTTCTATAGATATGAGCCCTGCTCCTAATATATCAACAATGTCTCTGGCAGAGGGAAATCATTCTTACAGTGAACTCATATCGTCTATGAAAGAAGGAGTAATAGCAGATTACCTCGTAGGAGCTCATAGCGGCAATATAATTCTGGGAGATCTCTCTGCAAATATAGGAATAGGATTTTATGTTAAAGACGGAGAGATTGCCGGAAGGGCTATGGATTCCATGATTGCCGGCAATATTTATAAATTCTTCGACAATATACGTATGATAGGAACAGAGCCGGGACTTGATGAATTCAGTTATTCTTATTATTCTCCCCATCTGTTATTTGACGATATAAATGTATCAGGAAAAGGTTAAAATTTTGTAGGCCTTCTGCGGTTATCTATAAGCTAAAACTTACAAAGTTTTTAAATAAAAATGGCCGGTCTTTATTCGTACCGGCCATTTTTTAAATAATCTTATGCCTGTTCGTAAACTGTACAACCTTTGTGATAGCCATTGGGGCCGCCTACATATCCCTGCGGATGATAGTGAGTTTCGAGCCTTGCCATATATTTCTTTCCGTTTGCCTCGAAAGGAATTTCCGTTCCCATGGGCTGGTTAAGCAAGCTTTTTGCTTTTGCAGTCACTTCCGGCGGAATTTTACCTTTCATTGTTTTATACCCCGGAGGAGGTCCTGTTTTCTGTCCTGATTTTTTGCCCTGTATGGCTGTATCAGGAGTCTGCTGTACAGCAGGTGCCGGTGTTTGCTGCGCAGGAATCTGCTGTGCAGCAGGTGCTTCTGTGTCGGGTGTTTTTGCTGCAACAGCTCTGTCTGTATTCTGATTGGTTACGCCCCCGGGAGCACCACCCTGTGGACCTGTACCAATGAAATTTCCGATGTTATCACCTAACATTGGAGTGAAGCCACCCATACCACCCATACCGGGCATACCGCCCATCATTGGCATAGTTCCTCCTCCACTCATCATCTGCATCATCTGCATCATCATCTGCATCATCATCTGCATCATCTGTGATACCGGTGGCCTCTGTCCCATACCCATCAAGCCACCCATTCCAGATTGTGTATAGTAATTGTTCATACCTGCTATATTAGAATTAAAACCAATCATAATGCTTTATTCTCCTTTATCATTTTTATTTTACTAATGTTACATTTACTTTATCACTTGTTTTTATAGAAATGTAAAGATACAGAATTAAAATTTCTTGTAAGCGTTCAGCTATCAGCAGTGAGCAGTCAGCTTTTATTAGAATTACATAGTAAATGTCATTACTGAGGTGAGTATAAATAATGCATATTTTATTCTCGTGACGCGTCACGCGTTACGCGTGACGGGAGGATGGAATTTATTACATGCTCATGCTCAGGTCATTAAATATTATTTTTTTATACTATTTATATAATCAGAGCTTGTAATCTTTAGCTGATAGCTAAATGCTGAACGCTTACAATTTTTTTATAAAAGCTGATTGTGTTTAAAAATGACAGATGGCTTTATATACAATGGAAAAATAAATTTATCACAGAATATTCAGAGTGAAAAGTGAAAAAATTGGATTTTATATACTATTCACTAATTAATAGATTTACAAAATTAAGTGTAATTTCCAGTAAAATTAAAATTACCTGTCGTAACAAAACATTATCATAACGACTTTTTATATCGATAAATATTGCTTTAATTTATCTTTTTCATTATAATATTATTTACTCGAAGCACAGAAATTATTTTTCAGGAGGTGCGTATATTGGAGGTACAATTAAAAGAAAAATTTCCTGCATTTAATGTAGCGTTATGGGAATACAGCGGAGAGAACGGAACCCTCATACCGCTTCTTCAATCAGCACAGGATACATACGGGTATATACCTGAATCTGCCATTAATTATATAAGCAAAATAACAGGTATTCCTCCGGCAGACATATATGGAGTAGTAACCTTTTATGCACAATTTCGTCTTAAACCTATCGGAAAATATGTAATTAAAATATGTAACGGCACAGCCTGTCATGTAAATAATTCAAAGAAAATAAATGAAGCCATAGAGGAAGAACTCGGTATAAAATATGATGAGACTACAGAAGACGGACTCTTTACATACCAATCCGTTGCCTGTCTTGGTTGCTGTTCCCTTTCACCTGTTATAATGATTAATAATGAAACCTACGGGAGATTGACTCCTCAGAAAGTGAAGAAGATACTGAAAGATTATAAAAATTCAAAATAGAAAAAAGGCGAGGTTTTAAATTTATGAAGAAAATTACAGTAGGTATGGGTACCTGCGGTATCTCAGCAGGTGGTGAAAAGGTTTACAGTGCTTTAAAAGATGAAATAAAAAAATATAATCTGAATGTAGAACTTGCCGAAACAGGTTGTATAGGCATGTGTTACAGAGAGGTACTTGTAGAAGTAAGTGACGAAAAAGAATGCCGTTATATTTACGGTGACATTACACCTGATAAAATAAATAAAATAATAGAAGAACATATAATAAAAGATAATCCTGTCAATGAATGGCTTGTAAAAGGGCCTCTGTCACTTAAGGACGATTCATTTTTTAAAAAACAGAAAAGAATAGTACTCAGAAACTGCGGTCTTATAAATCCAAATTCCATAGAAGAGTATATGGGATGTAACGGTTATAAAGCAATAGAAAAAGTTATAAGAGAATATTCTCCTGAAGAAGTTATAAATATAGTTGAAAAATCAGGTTTAAGAGGCAGAGGGGGCGGAGGATTTCTTACAGGCCTGAAGTGGAAATTCTGCCGTCAGGCACAGGGAGAAAAAAAATATGTTATATGTAATGCAGATGAAGGAGATCCAGGAGCATTTATGGACAGAAGCGTCCTTGAAAGTGATCCTCATTCTGTAATTGAAGGAATGATAATCTGTGCCTGTGCCATAGGTTCTGATGAAGCCTATATATACGTTCGTGCAGAATACCCGAAAGCAATAGAAAGACTTAAAAAAGCAATAAAACAGGCTGAAGATAAAGGTTTCCTGGGAAAACATATATTCGGTTCAAATATGAATTTTAAAATAAAAATAAAAGAAGGAGCAGGAGCCTTTGTCTGCGGAGAAGAAACTGCCCTTATTGCATCCATAGAAGGAAGACGGGGCACACCCAGGTTCAGACCTCCTTTCCCGGCCAATAAAGGTCTCTGGGGAAAACCTACAAATATAAATAATGTAGAAACTTTTGCCAATATACCATGGATAATATTAAACGGTGCAGATGCTTTTGCTTCTATGGGGACCGATAACAGCAAAGGTTCCAAGGTTTTTGCTCTGGCAGGCAAGATTGTCAGGGGAGGACTTGTAGAAGTTCCTATGGGTATAACAATAAAAGAAATAGTTCATGAAATTGGCGGCGGCATCAAAGAAAATAAAAAATTTAAAGCCGTTCAGATGGGAGGACCTTCAGGAGGTTGTATCCCTGCCTCTATGGAAGACCTTCAGATTGATTATCAGCAAATAAATAAAACAGGAGCAATTATGGGATCTGGTGGTCTTGTAGTAATGGATGAGACTACATGTATGGTTGATGTGGCAAAGTTTTTCCTTAATTTCACACAGAACGAATCATGCGGTAAATGTACCTTCTGCCGTATAGGAACAAAGAGAATGCTTGAAATTCTTGAAAGAATAACAGCTGGAAAAGGGAAAGAAGGAGATATAGAAACACTTCTGGATATGGGGCAGAAAATAAAAGACAATACTCTTTGCGGTCTCGGGCAGACTGCTCCCAATCCTGTACTTACAACAATTAAATATTTCAGAGACGAATATGAAGCACATATAAAAGATAAAAAATGTCCTGTATCCAGTTGTTCTGCCCTCCTGAAATTTACTATTATTCCGGAAAAATGTACAGGCTGTACGGCCTGTTCCAGAGTCTGCCCTGCAAATGCAATTACAGGAGAAAAAAAGAAAGCTCATACGATTGAACAGGATAGTTGTATTAAATGCGGAAAATGTTTTGATACCTGTAAGTTTGATGCTGTTCTTAAACAGTAATCTATTCAGATAGTCAGTTATACTTAAGTCTTTAAAATAGATTTCGGAGGTTCTCATAATGAACACAGTAAAAATTACTATAAACGGTCAGGAAATAATTACGGAAAATAATAAAACTATTCTGGAGGTTGTAAGGGAACATAATATTGATGATATACCCCATCTTTGTTATGATCCAAAACTTCCTCCTTATGGCTCATGTTATCTCTGTGTCGTAGAAGTAGAAGGACTTAACAAACTTGTTCCATCCTGTTGTAATCCTGTCAGTAACGGAATGGTTATACATACAAATAATGAAAGAATAAGAGATTCGAGAAAAATGGCACTGGAATTTCTCCTGTCCAATCATTATGCCGATTGTATCGGGCCATGTAAAAACACCTGCCCTGCAGGTGTTGATATACAGGGGTATATAGGGCTCATGTCTATGGGAAAATACAGAGAAGCAGTAAGACTCATCAAAAAAAATAATCCTTTACCTCTCGTATGCGGTCGTGTATGTGTTAGGGAATGTGAATTATCATGCAGACGAAATAAAGTCGATGAGCCACTGGGAATTGATTATCTTAAAAGATATGCTTCCGATATAGATATGGAAGACCCCTGGATACCTGAAGTGCCTGAAAAGAACGGTAAAAAAGTTGCCGTAGTAGGAGGAGGACCTTCAGGTTTGACCTGTGCCTATTATCTTATTCTGAAAGGCTATGATGTAACAATATTTGAAAAACATGAGAGACCTGGTGGTATGTTACTGTGGGGTATTCCTGAATACAGACTTCCGAAAGACATACTTGCAAGAGAAATTAAATGGATTACAGATTTAGGGATAACAGTAAAAACAGGAACATCTATATGTAAAGATTTTACAATAGACAGTCTCTTTAAAGACGGTTTCAATGCGATATATCTTGCCCTGGGAGCACAGGGAGCCAATAAGATGAGAGTGCCTGAAGAGGATAGTACAGAAGAAGTGATTTCAGGTATTGATTTTCTATATAATTCACAATTTCCCGGTAAAAATTCCATTCATGGCACAGTAGTGGTGGTGGGGGGAGGAAACACTGCCATTGATGCAGCAAGAACAGCTTTGAGATATGGTGCAAAAAAAGTTATCATACTTTACAGAAGAACGAGACAGGAAATGCCTGCCAATAATATGGAAATAGAAGCGGCCCTTCATGAAGGAATAGAAATAATATTTCTTTCTGCCCCCGTAAAGTTTGTAAAGGAAGAGGGAAGACTTAAAGGAATTGAATGTATAAAAATGGGTCTGGGAGAACCTGATGCAAGCGGAAGAAAGAGACCCGTTCCCATAAGCGGTTCTGAATATATTCTCGATTGTGATTTTGTCATATCTGCCATAGGGCAGCAGGTAGAACTTGGCGGTCTTGAAAAAGATGAGAAATTGAAAATTACAAAATGGAATACAATATCTACAAATATGAATAGTTTCGAAACATCAATACCGGGAGTATTTGCCGGAGGCGACGTGGCAACCGGTCCTGCAGTGGCGATTGATGCTATAGCACATGGACACATGGCGGCAGAATCGATAGATGAATATTTAAAAACCGACAAAGTTACACCTGTAAAGAAGGAATTTTTTAGTTCCAAAGATGTATTTGGCGATATACCTGAAAGTGAATTTACAGAATACGAGAAAATTAAAAGAGAGATTATGCCTGAATTGCCTCCTGAAGAAAGAATTAAAAATTTTGAAGAGGTGGAGTTAGGATACAGTCTGGAACAGGCAGAACAGGAAGCATCCAGATGTCTTACATGTGGCTGTTCAGCTCTTTTTGAGTGTAAACTGAAACAATATGCCATAGAATATGGGATAGATGTAACAAGATTTATAGGAGAAGTAAGAAAATATAAAGTAGATGGCCGCCATCCCTTTATAACCCTTGATCCGAATAAATGTATTTCCTGCGGGCGATGTGTGAGGACCTGCGCACAGATCCTTAATGTATCCGCTCTTGGCTTTGTATATAGAGGATTCAAATCTGTAGTAAAACCTGCCATGGAGAAAGAACTGCTTGAAACAGGATGTATAAGCTGCGGTAACTGTATATCTGCCTGTCCTACAGGAGCAATTACAGAAAAAAGTGCATTTAAAAAACCCGGGCCATGGGTAACAGAAAAAATTCCTTCTATATGCAGTTTTTGTTCTTCCGGATGCAATCTGACCATTAATGCAGTCACAGAGGATATTTTTTCCGTAGAAAACGGAGAAGATAATACACATAACAGGGGTTACCTCTGTGCGAAAGGGAGATTTGGGTATCGTTATCTCCTTGATAAAGGAAGACTTCTGAAACCGATGATCAGACATAATGGAACTCTCTCTGAATCGAACTGGGATGAAGCTCTGAATATAGGAGCAGCGAAAATAAAACATATAATCGACACATATGGCCCTGAAACAGTGGCTATATTCGGTTCTCCTAAAATGTCCAATGAAGAATTATATTTGCTACAGAAATTCGCAAGAGCAGGACTCAGAATAAATAATGTTCACACTTTTACCGGTATGTTACATGGTATTGAACAGGATAGTCTTGATGATTCTTCTGGCATTACTGCTTCTACTACTACTACTGATGTTCTTGAAAGATCAGATGTTATAGTTGTTATAAATTCAGATCTGACAGAAGAAAATCTGATAATGGAATTAAAAATAAAAGAGGCAGTAAACAAAGAAGTGAAACTTGTTATTATAAGTTCCTGTGATATACATCTGACAAAATATTCAACCCTCTACCTGGATTCCAGAAGGGGAACAAATGCTGTACTACTAAACGGTATTATGAATGAGTTAATTGAAAAAGGTAATATAGATAAAGACTTCATAAAAAGAGAAAATTTTGAAATCTTCAAACAGTCTATAAGTCAGTTCAATTTAGATTATACTTCCCGCATAACAGGAGTAGATAAAAATAAAATCCTTACAATGTGTGACTTTATGGGAAATAAAAATGTTACAGTAATTTATAATATTGACAGTCATAAAGAAAAAGCCAGGGGAGACCTTAAAGCTATCGGAAATCTCCTGATGGTTACAGGAAAAATCGGAATAGAAAAACACCTGATAATAGTAAGAGATTACTGTAATTCTGCAGGACTTATAGATATGGGTTTTATACCTCACTATTTACCCGGATATATAAAATATGGAGAAAGAGAGAAAATAAATAATCTTTCTAAAAAGTGGAATTTAAATTTACAGGAAATATTTAAACCGGTAGATCTGCTGAAGAAAATGAAAAATAATGAAATAAAGGCAGCGCTTATCTTCGGGGAAAATCCTTTATGTGAAGGTAAAAATATGGAATATATAAAAGGTCTGGAATTCTTAATGGTTCATGATTATTTCATGACGGAAACTGCAGAAAAAGCAGATATAATTCTTCCTTCCTCCGGTTATATAGAAACAGAAGGAACTTTTACTTCCTGTGACAGAAGGGTTCAGAAATTTAATAAAATATTTAATTCAAAAACGGGTCTTGAAAACTGGCAGGTTATAAAAAAATTGGCGGAAAAATTGAATATAGAGCTAAAATATGCATCACCTGATGATATATTCAATGAAATAAAGGAGATAAATATTTTATATAATAAAGAAAAAGTCTTGGAAAACACAGAGCTATATAAAATCGAGAAACCTGCTGTTTTCGAAATCGATATACATCCCTTTGAATCGACCAGATCGGAATACCTGGCAGATGAAGGATATTTCCGATTAAATGTAAGAAAAAAATTATTAATTCTGTAAGAGGTTTCTAAGAGCGTGTCGGAAAATAATTTTAAATTAAAGAGGATAAATCGAATAATTAGTAAATAATTCTTAAATAGGAGACCATTAAAAAGTGAGGGCTGAGTTTTTCTCTGTAAATTTTCATGCAAAATTGACCCCTGTAAAAAATATCTCTCCACGAATTCCACCTGAATTATTATTGTATATTAATCAAATACGATATGTTATAATAACCATAGTTTTATATACGATATAAGATACAGTACTTTAGAGTAAAAACAGTTTATTTTCACCTGTATCATAAACGAAGGTTTGTGAAACATTATGTTAATAGGATATATCCGGGTCTCAAAATCTGATGGTTGGGTATTTCGGTCTAAATAGGGTATTTTTGCCCAATCCCTCGAAAAGGCCGGTAGGATTATTCTTGGTAAGAAAAAGCTAGTTATAACAAGGGATTGAAGACTCTATCTTTTATTTGAGCTTAAATTGATAATTTTTATCGTTTAGCCCCTTTTATAAAATAAAAATGTCGTTAAATGCTTCTTTAATGACATTTTATAAAATTAAAACCCTGTGATTGCAAGGGTTTCTTGCAATCCAGTAAATTGTAAAAAATTCATTCTTTGTAAACTACGAGAAAACCAGTAAAATCAAGGCTTTTATAAAAATAACTGACTGAAATTATCAAGAATTTTCCAGAGACAAAATTCCGTTATTTTAATTTTTCTATTTCACCGGCAGTTAATTCAGTAACTTGAGATATTGTATCTACAGGTAAATTCAACTTTAACATATTCCTTACAATAGAAATATCTGCTTTTTCTTTGCCTATCTTTCTGCCTTCTTCTTTTCCTTTCTCAATACCCTTCTCAATACCTCTCTGCTCTGCCTGGAATAACCTGGAAGCTTCTTCATGAC
>CAYSLJ010000165.1:0-1906 GCA_964431735.1 uncultured Synergistia bacterium
CCGGAAGGGTGTAGAATAAATATTACTTTTCGGATAGGTTCTAAGTACCGCTCCAGATAAGTTCGTATCCATTTCTAAAACCTGTCCCTGGCCGGACTCTTCTGGAAAAGATATGATCCTGTTACGTGGCAAACCGGTTTTACAGACTGTTAATATTTTTCGTCTATATAATTTACACCTCTCTTTTAATACGGCATATCTTTTCCTCCAGAGCCCGGCCAGGAACAGGAGCATGTTCCATATTTTTGGGTACCAATTTACCTGACACAGGAATAGAATGAATCCTTAAATTAATGACATTGCCCCTTGTGGGCGGGGTCATTGACTATGCCTGATTACTGTACAAAGTAATGTTCACTGTTCACTGATCATTTTCCTGCCATTTAGACCAGTCTTCATTATAATAATAGGTAATTATACTGTTATCAAGTGTGTTTACCTGAGTTTCCCGCCATTTCATATCTTCGCTGAATACAAAAAGACTTTTTATTGTTTCTTCATTTAGATATTTTACAGGCACTTTTACTTTACATCTGTTTATGTCAAATTTTTCATTCGAAGCAATGACAAACCCCCAGTCACCGAAGCTTGGTACGAGAGTATGGATCGGTTTGACATTAAATCCTGCATGTTCTATTGTATTATATATACACCAGTAAGTATTTACGGAAAAAAAGGTTGAAGTGCTCTGAACTACCATAATACCGCCTCTTGACATGTGGTGACCTGTTATCTGATAAAATGTTGTACTATAAAGTTTTGATAGTTTTTCATTACCCGGGTCCGGTAGATCTACAATTATTACATCAAATTTTTCATTTGTATTTCTCATGAATGTCCATGCATCCTGAGAAATATACTCCACCTTCGGATCTTTAAAAGAATTTTTATTGAGAGAAGCTATAATTGGATAAGTAGAACATAATTTTACCATGTCAGGATCTATATCTACGAGTTTTACTTTTTTTACATCACTGTATTTTAATATCTCCCTCAGAGCAAGGCCGTCTCCGCCACCGAGAACAAGTATGTTTTCCCTTGAAGGGGCCAGAGTCATTGCAGGATGAACCAGTGTCTCATGGTAACGGTATTCATCAATGGAACAGAACTGTAAATTCCCGTCAAGAAACAGATTGACTTCTTCTTTCCATTTTGTAAGAACTATTCTCTGATATTTTGTCTGAAAGGCATATATAATATCCTCTTCATAAAGTGCACTTTCGGCAAAAGATATTATTTTGAAAGAAAAAATAAGTCCCGTTATAAGCAGGATGCCTGATATGGTTGTCCATATAATAAGTGTATTTCTCCAGAGAAGTTTTTTATAAAAATATATTATATTTGCTGCAGTAACTGCTATATTTAATAATCCGAAGAAAAAAGCTGATTCCATAAGTCCAAAATTGGGGAGAAATAATATTGGAAAACCTATAGAAGCTACAAGGGCTCCGAGATAATCAATAGACAGTACCCTTGCAAGGTTTACTTTAAGTGTTCCATATTCCTGTATTATTCTCGTTATAACAGGTATTTCAATACCAATAAGAGAACCTACTATTATCAAAAGACCATACATGAAAAAAGAATAAACCTCTGTACAGGCAAAGGCAAAAAAGAGAATGAAAGCAGAAAAACCTCCTGATATAGCAATCCAGATTTCTATGGCAATAAAATTATCCAGCAAATTATGTTCTATATATCTGGACAGATAGGAGCCGAGGCCCATAGCACTCATAAATACTCCTATGGTTATGGAAAATTGAAATATTGTATCTCCAATAAGGTATGATGAGATTGTGCCAAAAAGAAGTTCATAACTTATACCGCAGACAGAAATAAAAAAAACAGATATCAGTAATAATAAATGTTCACGTTTTATATTTTCCTCCGAAGATTCTGTCGAGGA